>CANQYH010000233.1 GCA_947628025.1 uncultured Lachnospiraceae bacterium
AGCTTTTCCGGCGAGCACGATGACGGTCATGGTCCGGATCTGTTCCCAGCCGATGCCGGAAAAGCTCCCCATGGACCAGTTGTGGAGGTTGACGATATTGGAATCCTCCGCGAACGTGATTACGAAATCCGTGACGGCGGAGCAGATGTAGCCGGCCATTACGCCGCAGATGATCAAAAACGACATTTTCCGGACCCTGCCGGAGACCGCCAGAATAAAGCCCATGGACAGCATGGAGCCGGCAAAAGCCGCCAGTACCAGCGCGCCGGAACCCAGAGGCAGGGCGCGGTCCAGACAGAAGATCATGACCAGGGCGACGACCAGCTTGGCACCGGAGGAGATGCCCAGCACGAACGGCCCGGCGATGGGATTGGCGAAAAAGGTCTGCAGCAGGAACCCGGAAACGGACAGAGCGCCGCCCAAGATCGCCGCCGCCAGAAGCCTCGGCAAACGGATGGTCCAGATGATCCGGCTGCCGGTGTCCGCTGTCTGCTGCAGCAGGAGGATCCGCAGGATCTCTTTCGGCGGGACGCGGACGCTTCCGGCGCCTAAATTAAGGATCATCAGCAGGCAGACCAAAAGAGCCAGAAAGAGATAGCCAAGGGCGTAAGTCAGAGTTTTTTTTCGATTCATCGGGATCCTCCCTGTATGGGGCCGCGGCGGGCCGGGCCGAAAGACCGGGCACGCCGTCGGAAGTGAGACAGGAAAACAATGCAACGGGCTGCCAATCCTGGTTTCCGTATCCTTAAACCGGGCGTATCCTTAAACCGGGCGCGCCGTCGGAAGTGAGACAGGAAAATAATACAACGGGCCGCCAATCCTGGTTTCCGTATCCTTAAACCGGGCATATCCTTAAACCGGGTGCGCCGTTGGAAATAAAATAGGAAAACGTTCCGGCCGCACAAGAATCATTTCAGTCTGTGCAGGTATGTGAGATCCTCCTCCGCCTCGCCGGACAGCACCGCGTGCAGGTCAGCGATCATGGCGGCGGTTCCTGTGATCTGCTGGAACATGTTCTGGCCGGTACACCAGACATGCCCCTCTTTCACGGCTTTGAAATCCGCCAGCAGTTCGCTTAGGTCCAAAAATTGTTCGAGCGTCGTCAGTTCTCCCACGATCGTGCTGTTGTAAAAGATATAATCGGCGTCTTTGGCCCCCGCGTAGAAAGCCTCCATCTGCATGTTCATTGTGGACAGGGCGTTGTCGCCGGAGCCGGGCAGGTCGTCGAAAATGTAGCGGCCGCCCGCCATTTCGATCATCTTGACGACGTAATCGCCGGGCTTGCGGACGACGGCGTGGCCGTTGCTGGTGATGTAGAAGAATGCGGCCGTATGACCGGTGTTCTCTTCCGTCAGGATCTGGTCGAGAAGGCCGGTCTGTTCGCTGAAAAACGCGTCGGCCTCCTCGCTTTTGCCCAGAAGCAGGCCGTAAAGCCGGACCCATTCCATCCGGCCCAGTGGATGTTCTTCGTAGCTGGAACGCTCCACCAGGACCGGCAGCCCCAGGGTCTCCAGCTGTTCTTTCGTCTGCGGGCTGTGGTAGATCATCGTAGATTCGATGACCAGATCGCAGTTTTTGGCTAGAACCAGCTCATAATCGGGAGCCCCGTATTTGCCCGCGTAAGCGATGCGCCCGTCCGCCATGGCCTCGGTCACGGACGGCAGGCTCCAGTCGCTTTCCTTGGTGCTGGTCAGGCAGACGCGGTCCAGGGCGTCCAGGCAGTCGAAAAAGTCCATGGACGAGGAGGCAGCCAGGTAAATGCTTTGAAGCGGCTGGCGGATCACCGTGATATCCTCATCCAGATCCGGTGGGACATCTGCGTCCTTTGGAACCAGCAGCTGGCGATTCTCACCGGTGATAGAGATCAGGGCATAACCGCCGGGATAATAATCTACGGAAAACTGATTGGCGTAGTACAGTTCCATTCGGCCCTCCGGCTCCATTTGCGGCCAGGAAAGGGGAGCGTCCGGCAGGGATTCATCGGCCGGACTCTGGCCTTCTGGGATGTCCGGAGCGGTTGGGGAACCGGTCTCACCGGCGGACTGCGTTTTGGGATCGGATCCGGCGATACCGGTTCCGGCCTCCGTTTCGCCGGTACGGACCGCTGCGTCTTGCCGAAGCGCCGCATCTTCGACCATTTCACTGTTTTCGGCCGGTCCGCACCCGGAGAGATACAGGCAGGCGAAAACAGCGGCGGCAACAAACAGTCTGGTTATGGTTCGTCTTATTTTCATGGCTTATGGTTCATGGATCGACGCCGAGTCGAACGTCAGCGTGTATTCTACCTCGTGGGGCGTGCTCATGGCCGTCGTGTCGGCAATGACCGCCATCGGAGCGTCAAAGCAGAGTACCGGAATCTCAAACGCAGCGTTGCCCTCAGTACTGACAGGATCATACTGGACATCGGCGACTTTCATATAATCATAGTTGGGGCTGCTCCATACGATTTCCGCTGTAACCTTACCGTCCGCGACAGTCAGCCGGGCAGGAGAGGTTACGGTGGACCGGCCGGAACCGCCCTCCAGGATCACATCGACGAGATATTCGCCGTCTTCCAGCGCGGGAAGCTGAGCGCCGGCCATGCTCCTGCTCAGCGCTTCTGCCGGAATGGAGTCGGAGCGGAAGATCAGGGTCCGGTCGTACCATTTCTCTTTCGCCTTGCTGTAAGCGGCGCAGGCGATCTCCTGGTTCAGGGCTTCTACGGGAACGGAGAAAGTATAAGCGCCGTCCTTTTCCTCATAAGCGGATACGTCGCCTTTGCCGTCTTCCGCTTCGGAAGCCGGTCCCATATAGAGGTAGATGTAGCCGGTCCCGCTCAGCGTCAGATCTGCTGTCATGTAACCTTTTTCAACTGTCAGCCGGCAGGATGTAACCTTAAACATCGAGGAACTGGATTCCACCTCGATATCATAAACGCCCTCCTGGATATCGGCGGCAGTCAGGACCGGTCCGAGAGGCGCGGAGGACTCCGTTTCGGATGCTTCCGTTTCGCTTTCGGAGGTTTCCGGGACGGTTTCAGCAGCAGTGCTTTCTTTTGCGGTGCTTTCTGCGGGAGATTCCGTCTCTTCGGCGGCCCTGGTTTCGGCGGCTGAGGCGGACGTCTCCTCCAGGATCTCATCCTGCGCGGCGGTAGTGCTCTCTTTCGTCATGCTTTCCCGGGACGCTTCCTGCGCGGCTGCAGTGCTCTCTTCCGTTGCGCTTTCCCGGGATACTTCCTGTGTGCCGGCCTGCGTGCTGTCCGTCTGTTTGGAGCCGCAGGCGGAGAGGAGGGCAGCGCTCAGAAGCGCCGCGCCCGCCAGCAGGATCCGTTTGTTCTTTTTCATGTTCGATTTCCTCCTGTTTTCACTGAAATTTGCCAATATATCTTCCGGCATAGTTTCCTTTTATATCGTCATCCGTGGATGGATGGAATGACCAGGTTTTCGCACTTGGTATTTGGGGGCGTATCGATGATCGGACGAAAGAACGGAAAAAGAAAAAGCCTTTTTTCTGCGGGACGCGGCGGATCGCAGCCGCGCCGTTCCCTGGCCGGAATAAAAGGCAACACCAATAAGGATGCCGGAAAGCGGCACCCCTACGGTACGATCAATTACTCGTGACCCGGGTTTCCCCTGTACCAACAGACGGCAGGTTTCCTGGCTGGAGGATCACGGAATGAAAACGCCTTCCCAACAGAATCTTGTCAGTGGCTGTGCGCTGCACCCGTTTTCATTCTCCCCTGTCACAGTGACGAGTTCGTGCGGGACTTGCACCCGCTTCCCTTTTACCCTCTGGCCTGCGCGGTGATCCGCGCATCAGAGGCACCGGCTGTTTTTATGCGATTGTCAAACTGCCTGAAAGCCTGGGACCGCAAAAGGTCTGTCCGCTTCCTGTGATGTTTTCCCATTGTAGCATAGTTGCCGCGGAAAAGCAACCGCTGATTTGCGGGATTCAGCCGCCGGACGGGACAAAGGATCGGATCTGGTCGTAGACGGCGACGGCGTCCATGACGTGGTAGGGGTCCGTGTGGTGGCTGCCGCTGGCCCCGGCGGTCACCAGGATATAGGAAACGCCGTCGATCTCTGCCAGACTGGCCAGGCAGAGACCGGCCTCGGAGGTGTAGCCGGTCTTGCCGCCCAGGATCCAGTCCGCGTCTTCTCCAGGCTCCAGGGCGTTCAGCGACTGGAACATGGTGCTGTGAAACGTAAAACCGTTTGTATGGAGGTTGGAGGGTGGGACGCTGTAGCGGCGGCTGGTGAACACGTCGCGGAACGTCTCATTTTCCAGCGCGTACCGCAGCAGCACGGCCATGTCCTCGGCGGTGGAATAATGATCTTTGTCATGGAGGCCGGTGGCGTTGCAGAAATGGGTGTGTTCCATGCCGATGGCCCGGGCTTTTTCGTTCATTAACTCGGCAAATTCCGATTCCGAGCCGGAGATCCGCTCCACGAATGTCATGCAACATTCCGCGCCGGAGGGCAGCAGGATCCCGTAGAGCAGGTCTTTCAGGCGGCACTTTTCGCCGGGCTGGAAACCGGCCATGGAAGCGTTCTCGGCGTAGAGCGCCGGGAAGAAATCGGTGGGAAGCGTGACGGTTTCGTTTAAGTCCTCCGTATGCTCGATGGCGAGGATGGCGGTCATGATCTTTGTCATGGAGGCCGGGTACATGCGCTTTTGGCCGTTGTGTTCCGCGATGATCTGGCCGGTGGACAGTTCGGCTAAAAGGGCGTAAGGGCTGTAGAGATCGGAGAGATCGACGGTCAGTCCGGGCGGCAGGATCCCGGAAGCGGAGCTGTCGGTTTCCGTAGTTTCGGCCGTTTCCGCGGAGGAATGGGCGGTTCCGGCGTCTGTTTCCGGATCGTCCGCCGCGGCCGGAGAAGAGACGGAGGGAAGATATTCCGGCTCCTGCGTCTGTATCTGCTCCGGAGACGGCCATTTCTGCAGATCGGAAAGAGACAGGCGGCCGGTCACGGTCAGAACGGCGACCAGCAGGACGCCGATGGGGATGAAGCAGAGGGAAGCGTGGAACAGGACCGCGATTCCTGCGTGCAGAATGGCCGCGGGTCCGGAATACAGCGCTAAGCAGAGGCGGGAGAAAAGGCCCCTGCGGCGTTTTTTTCTGGATTCCTGCGGATGGGGCTGGACGTACTGCCGGT
>CANQYH010000234.1 GCA_947628025.1 uncultured Lachnospiraceae bacterium
CAACCATCCGGATCGGATGCGCGATTTCCAGCTGCCACATCCGCAGTCCCTGTCCTGTCGGCAGGAAATCGACGATGAAATCATAAATCTCCCGCTTCATCCCGGTGACATAGTTCGGATTCGGGGCAGGTTCCGTCATGTCGAGCCCATTCTGGGTGATCTGAACGCCGCTTATCATTTCCGGCTCGCTGAGGCCGTTGTAGATCATGCTTGCCAAAAGCAGCAGGCCAATGAACAGCAGGATCGAGATGAGAAACGTATCGGCCTTGCCGGACGACAGCAGATTGATCGCCGTACAGATCGCGGAAAGCGCGAGGACGAACATAACAGCGATCAGCAGGAAGCCCAGCAGCCGCAAAACGCCTATTTTCCAGAAGCCAAGCGCGGGAACGGCGACGAGCGCGCCGACGAGCCACACCGACATGATCAGCAGCGTCGCCGCAAAGGTGGTGATCAGGCTCGCCAGATAGATGTCGGCCCTCGTGTGTCCGACGATGATCTTATTCCGGATCGTTCCGTCGCTGTATTCCGTCCCGAAAAACATACTGCTGCACACCGAGCAGAAGAGTCCGATCGATAATGCAAAATGGAAATAATACTTATCGATGGTATACGAATATTCCGACATATCCGCGGCCGCCTGCCTGCATCCGTTTAACATGAACAGGACCGCATAGATGAGCATGGCTCCCATGCAGAGCCAGAACAGTTTGTCCCTCCAAAGCCTTGAAAAATTCGACCGCAGCAGTTTATTCATTTGTTCCGCCTCCTACCAGACTCACATAATAGCTTTCCAGACTTTCATCCCGTTCCTGCGCCGAGATCAGTTCGCAGTTCTCCCCCGCAAGCGCGCTGCTCAGGCGGGAGATGTTTACTTTCGCGTAGACGTCGGCGGTCGTGCCGCTCAGGATCGTATAGTCGATCTTCATTTTGTCGAGGACGCGGGCGAGGGCTTTCGTGCTGCTGACCTCCATGCGGACGCATTTCCGGCAGGCGGCCTCCAGTTCTTCGGCGCTGATTTCTTTTACCATGCGCCCGCCGTCGATGAAGCCGTAATAGGTCGCGAATTTCGACAGTTCGTCCAGGATATGGCTGGAGATCAGGACCGTGATCTGCTGCCTGCGGTTCAGCTCCAGGATCAGTTCCCGGATCTCGATGATCCCCTGGGGGTCGAGTCCGTTGGCGGGTTCGTCCAGAACCAGGAAATCGGGATCCCCGGCGAGAGCGACGGCGATCCCGAGCCGCTGCCGCATCCCCAGGGAAAAGTTTTTCGCTTTCTTTTTCCCGGTTTGATCCAGCCCCACCAGTTTTAAAATGTCGGAAAGCCCGTCAAACGAGGGCAGTCCCAGGATCCGGTACTGCTGCCTGAGATTTTCCTCCGCCGTCAGATCCAGATAAATGGCGGGCGTTTCCACGACCGCGCCCATCCGGCGGCGGGAGCTTGTAATGTCCTTTTCTGTGTTTTTTCTGCCGTACAGCGTGTAGTCTCCCGAATCCGGCTCCTGCAGGCCGCAGATCAGGCGGATCAGCGTCGTCTTGCCGGCGCCGTTTTTTCCCACGAAGCCGTAGATCGCTCCTTTGGGCACATTCATCGTGAGACCGGCCAGCGCTTTGGTTCCTTTATAGCTTTTGGTCAAAGCGTTTGTTCTGAGAACATAGTCCATAAAGGCATACCTCCTTGATTTGATGCCGGTATCGTATCATGGAACCGTAAAGAAAGCGGTAAAGGAACCGGTAAAGAAACCGTAAAGATTTTTTCAGCGCAGCCGGAACCCGATCCCCCAGACCGCTTCGATGTGATCCTGGCCGTCCGCCTCGCGCAGTTTTTTCCGGAGGTTGCTGATGTGCATTTTAAGAGAATTTTCCGTGCAGTCCGGCGTATCTTCGCTGATCCGGTCCAACAGCAGCGATTTGGTTACGATCTGCGCGGGGTTCTGCATGAGTATTTTCAGGATCGCGTATTCCGTTCTGGTAGGTTTCAGTTCTTTTTGGCCGGCGGTTACGATATGGGTAGCGGGGTCGAGCCGAATGCCGCCGTACTCCAGGACCGGGGCGGGAGAGGCCGGATCGAGCCTGCGGAACTGCACGGCGACCCTGGCCAGAAGTTCTTTGACCTGAAATGGTTTGGTGATGTAGTCCGCCGCGCCGCCGAGCAGCAGGTTGACTTTGTCGTCCACGTCCACCTTCGCGCTTACGACAATGACGGGGATCCCCTTGATCTGCGGCAGCAGCTCTTCTCCGGAAAGTCCCGGCAGCATCAGGTCGAGCAGGATCAGGTCCGGTCTGGCCTGCGCCAAAAACAGCAGCGCCTCCGTGCCGGAATACGCGTGGAAGATCTGATAGCCCTCCCTGCTCAAAGCCTCGTCCATCAGGTTCCCAATATAGATATCGTCGTCGATGATCAGTATCTTTCGGTACATAAACGGTCCTCCTCAGAAGTTACTTATAGTATAACGGACATTCCGGTAAAAGAACAGGGATTTTTCTTGGGATTTTGGAATGAGACCGCAAGCTGGTTCCCGCTTTGCCCGGCAGAGCCGAGGAGCATTTTCGGTGCTTCTCTGGGTACGGAAGAACTGGCTCACATGGAGATCATTGCCTCGATCATCCATCAGCTGACCAAAGGCCTGAGCGCGGAGCAGATCGCCGCCTCCGGTCTGGGTCCCTATTATATCGACCATACGGCCGGGATCTGGCCCCAGGCGGCGGGCGGCGTGCCGTTCAACGCCTGCGAGTTCCAGTCCAAGGGTGATCCGATCACCGATCTGTTTGAGGACCTGGCGGCAGATGAGGCGATCCTGTAAGAACGATCTGCGGTCAAAAGTTCCAGTGGATCTCGATCGGGACGTCCCTGGTGCCGGGGATGCGCCTGCCGACCGATATGTGACCGATCAGCGTTTCCACGATCTCCCGGGTGAGATGCTCCAGGCGGGTATAGGATTCGATCCGCTCGCGGCGATCGCCGCCCGCCGCAATGCCGGCTTCGGTTTCGGACAGCCGCTTTTCTGCATCGGCGGCGACGCGTTCCAGACGGCTGCGCTCCGCGGCAAGATCCTTTGACAGTTCCACATAATCGCTTTCGGACAGGATCCCCCTGACCTTATCCATGTAAAGCTCCCGTATGCCTTTGGAATACTCCGCGATCTTTTTCTGGTAGGCCGCCAGATCGGAGAGCAGGCGGGATCTCTGCTCCTGCAGGCCGCCGCAGAGCCGGATATTTTGCTCAAACGCCTCTTTGTCCAGGTACTGTGCTGACAGACGGTTCAGTTCGTCCAGGACAAGCCGCTCCAGTTTTTCCACAGAGATAAAGGAGCCGGTGCAGGCGTCTTTCGATACGCGGCGGCTGGGGCACTGCAGGTAATGTTTATTGTGGGTCTTGGAAGAGCGCATGACATAACCGCAGTTTGCGCAGCGGGCTTTTCCGGCGAATAATCCGATCGTGCCGCCGGCGAATGGTCTGGCTTTCTGGGCAGTCAGTGCCTGTACTCTGTCCCACAGTTCCCGGCCGACGATTGGCTCGTGCGTCCCCTCGACGATGTACCATTCGCTTTTCGGGCGCGGCCTATTTTGCTTTGTTTTGTAGGACACGCTGCCGTATTTGCCCTGGACCAGATTGCCGATGTAGATCTCGTTGGTCAGCATATCCGAAATCGCGGAATAGGTCCAGAGAGTGCTGTTTTTCATTTTCGGCTGCCGGTAGCGCAGCCCATGCAGGCGCTTATATTCCGTGGGGTTGGGGATGCCCCGGTCGTTGAGCATACGGGCGATCGCGGTCTTTCCGTAACCCTGGGCGAAAAGGGCGAATACCTCGCGGACGACGGCCGCGGCTTCCTCGTCGACGATCAGGTGTCCCTTTTGTTCGGGGTCTTTCTTGTAACCGTAAAGGGCAAACGCGCCGATGTGAAAACCGTTCTTCCGCCGGTTTATTAAGACGCTTCGGATATTCTCGGACATATCCTCCAGGTACCATTCGTTGACGAGCCCGTTGATCTGGCGGGATTTTTTGTTCCCCTTGTTGGCGGTATCCGCGTTGTCGACAATGCTGATGAAGCGGATCCCCCATACAGGGAACAGCCCGTGGATGTATTTTTCCACCAATTCCAATTCGCGGGTAAAGCGCGACTGGGTCTTGCAGAGGACAATGTCAAATTTATGCTGCTCTGCGTCCCGCAGCAGGCGGTTAAACTCCGGACGCCGCCGGTCGGAACCGGTGTAGTCGTCGTCGCTGTAAATGTTGTAAAGCTCCCAACCCTGTTCCATCGTGTATTGCAGCAGCATAGCCTTTTGATTTTGTATGCTGCAGCTGTCGTCGGTTTCGGACTGCTTGTTTCGGTCCTCTTCGGATAAGCGGCAATAAATGGCGGCTTTCATGTTCGGATCTCCTCAGAGACGGAACAAGCCTTTCCCGTGCAGGCAGGGCGCCTGCAGAAAAAGGCTTGTCATTCTTTCTGGGCAGCATGGAGAGCTCTGCCCTTTTCGACCTGATTGATCAGCTGGATCCACATTTGGGTGAACTGTTTTCCGGAGATCGTGTTTTCGCCGCTTTTGAAAACACTTTTACATACGCCTGCGGTTTCCGGTTTTTCGCTGCTTTTCAAATGTGCAGCCTCCTTTCAGAGAATGGCCGTACATTATATGAGCGGCGGCAGGTCCGCTATGACAGCGCGAAAGGGACCCAAAACGAAAACCGGTTTTGCCAGGCTTTTTAGCCGAATGTCCGCTTGATCTCCGCGCGCCCGCTCTGGGTCTCGACCCAGTTTTCCACATAGCCGCAGTCGCAGCAGACATAGCGGATCACGGGGATCTTTTTCATCAGCGTAAAGGTCGAGGTATAAATGTTGTTGCCGCTTGCGTGGCGGTTGGGATTGTCGGGGACGCGAACAATATTCTGCGAATTGCATTTCGGGCAGCGTTTCGTTTTTTTCATGATATTACAGCCTCCTTGCGATTTTTGGTAAGAATAAAATTTCTGCTAAAACGGCGCAGAGCAGTATCCATTGGCTCGCGGGCCATACGCCGATCAACCCTGCGAGGAACAGCATGACGACGGGCACAACATATTTGCGCGGGTGGTGCCAAAGGTCGCTCTCGATCTTCCAGCTGCGGATCGGGCAGAGCCATTCCAGCAGGACA
>CANQYH010000235.1 GCA_947628025.1 uncultured Lachnospiraceae bacterium
ACGAACGGGTCGCCACCGGCAGGACCTCTCCCTGGGCCACGTAGGCGCGCAGATGATTGTCCGCTGTGCTTTGCAGGCGGTAGAATGTGATGTCACCCGGCACGATATCGCCCTCCAGAGTCCCCTGGGTCACTTCCTCGGGCAGGGAACGAGCCATGATCAGCTGATACTTCATCGTGCACTTGGACAGCTTCTTGGAGCAGGTATTGCCGCAATGGAAGCCCATGAACGTGTCCTTGTGGGTATAATCAAATTTTCCTTTGATGTCGGCCTCGTACAGATCCGCCGGCACCGTATTGTTGATATCCAGCAGGGTCACGATATCCTGGCTCACGCAGGCGCCGATGAACTCGCTGAGCGCTCCGTAGATATCCACTTCGCAGGATACCGGGATGCCGCGGCCGGTCAGACGGCTGTTTACATAGCAGGGCACGAAGCCGAACTGGGTCTGGAACGCGGGCCAGCATTTGCCGGCGATCGCCACATATTTGCGATAGCCCTTGTGCGCGTCGATCCAGTCTAAAAGGGTCAATTCGTACTGAGCCAGCTTTTCCAGGATCTCCGGCTTCTTATTGCCGGCTCCCAGCTCTGCTTCCATATCTTTTACGACCTCCGGGATCCGGGGATCTCCGGCATGATGATTGAACGCCTCAAACAGATCCAGCTCGGAGTTTTCCTCGATCTCCACGCCCATGTTGTAGAGCTGCTTGATCGGAGCGTTGCAGGCCAGGAAGTTTAACGGTCTGGGACCGAAGCTGATGATCTTTAAATTGGCCAGCCCCACCAGCGCCCTGGCGATGGGCAGGAACTCCTCGATCATATCGGCACATTCCTCCGCCGTGCCCACAGGATATTCCGGAATGTAAGCCTTTATATTGCGAAGCTTTAAGTTATAGCTGGCGTTCAGCATCCCGCAGTAAGCGTCGCCGCGTCCCTGGATCAGGCTGCCGCCGTCCTCCTCGGCCGCCGCGATGAACATGACCGGGCCGTCAAAATGCTTCGCCAGCAGGGTTTCGGAGATCTCCGGGCCGAAGTTGCCCAGATACACGACCAGCGCGTTGCATCCGGCCGCCTTGACGTCCTCCAATGCCTGGACCATATGGATCTCGCTCTCCACGATGCAGACCGGGCACTCGTAGATATTGGCCGCATCGTACTTAGCCGCATACGCCTCCACCAGGGCCTTGCGGCGGTTGACCGACAAAGATTCCGGGAAACAGTCGCGGCTGACCGCCACGATTCCCGCTTTTACAACAGGTACATTGCTCATGTGAATATCCTCCATTTTTCATAGATTATAGATCCGGCAGCTTTCGCTGCAAGATGCACGGTTTGACTCCCCGGCCTTTTCTTCTCAGGCTAACCGCCAGCGCCCCCAAACTTCTATCAGGAAAATCCGTTTATGTAGATTCACCACAAGGAAAGGAACTAGATCGGCAGCAAGTTTCGCCGACAGATGTATTGGACCGGCCCCTGGCTCACACAGTGATATTCTCACCTTTCAGCCCGATAAACGCGTTCTCCGGCAGGCCGCCCTCGGCGTGGCCGATGAGCCATTTGTTCTTCGCAAACAGAAGACGGTCCTCTCCGAATACCTCTTCCACCGGCTCCATGTCAAAATTGGTCCCGGCCGGAAGAATGATCACGCAGCGGAAGCCGCCGTCGTCTGCCTGGCAGGGAGCGTAATGCAGGGTCGTCGCGTAGACCTCGATGACCGTGCCGGCCGGTACCAGAAACGCTTCCACGTTTGACGTATCGTAGGTATAATCGGCCTCGATATCCTGCTGCCTGCCGATCAGCAGCACCATGTCCGTAACCGCCACATTGACTTCGGAGGTCCTGTGATATTCCAGGGCGTTCAGTTTCCGGTTATGGCCGTTGCAGTAGCCCACCTGGATCGGATACTGGCCGTAAAGATTTTTCTCCATCTGCTTCGACACCGGCAGTTCTTCCAGTTCTTTCACCGACGCCACATACACCACATCGTCCGGAAGCGGCGTCTTCTCTTTCATGGCTGCCAGCAGACCGCTCACATCGTAGCCGGTCACCACCTTGCCGTACTCTTTAAACGCCGGGTCCGTAACCTTTTTGATCTCCATGGATGATCTCCTCCTTTTGCCTTACAGGGTATTTTCCATCGTCTCTTACAGGGCCGCCAGCTCTTTATAGCTGTTTTTCAGATTCACATACAGCTTCTTATACAATTTGTGGTATTCCCCGTAGGTCTTCTGGTTCTCCGGAATGGGCTGGCTGCATTTATCGGAAGAGACCAGCTTTGCGCAGGCCGCCTCCACGCTCTCATAGATACCGCAGCCGACGCCGGCCAGGATCGCCACGCCCAGGGCCGGTCCCTCCGCCTGCCGGACCGTTTTCACCGGGCAACCATAAAGATCCGCCAGCATCTGACGCCAGATGGGACTCTTGCCGCCGCCCCCGCAGGCCATCATCTCATCTACGGACACGCCCATCTCCCGCAGGATATCGTTGCAGTCCGCCAGGGAATAGGACACGCCCTCCATGACCGCCCGCAGCAGATGCGCTTTCGTGTGGATCGCGGAAAGCCCGAAGAATACGCCGCGGCAGTCCGGGTCCAGATGGGGCGTCCTCTCGCCCATCAGGTACGGAAGATAGATCAGCCGGTCGCTTCCCACCGGGACATTCTTGATATCGTGATTGATCAGATCGTAAACGTCCACCCGCATCTCGTCGGCGGCCGCCACATAATCCTGGCAGAACTGATCCTTGAACCACTTCAGGGACAGGCCCGCGCCCTGGGTCACGCCCATCACATGCCAGGCCCCCGGCACCGCGCAGCAGCAGGTATGGACCCGCCCCTTGGGATCGATGGTCACCTGGCTGGAATGTGCAAAGACCACGCCGGAGGTACCGATCGTCGTGAACGCCGTGCCGTCCCGGACCACGCCGGTACCCACGGCCGCGGCCGCATTGTCCCCCGCGCCGCCGACCACTTTCGTCTCCGTCGTCAGTCCCGTCACCTTCGCGATCTCCGGCAGGAGCTGCCCTGTCACCTCGCAGGACTCGTACACCGTGCCCAGCCATTCTTTCGGGATCTCCAACTTCTCAAGCACCACATCGGACCAGCAGCGTTCCGGCACGTCCAGCAGCTGCATCCCGCTGGCGTCCGACACTTCCGTGGCAAACACACCGGTCAATATATAGCGGATATAATCTTTCGGCAGCAGAATATGGCGGCAGCGGGCGTAATTGTCCGGCTCGTGCTTCCTGACCCAGAGGATCTTAGCGGCGGTCCAGCCCGTCAGCGGCGGATTGGCCGTGATCTCGATCCAGTCCTCCCTGGGCATCAGCTTCAGCATATCCTGCACCTCGGCTCCGGTCCTCTGATCGCACCAGATAATGGAGGGACGGATCACCTCGCCCGCCTCGTCCAGCATCACCAGGCCGTGCATCTGGCCGGAAATACCGATCCCCTTGATATCGGCGGCTGCCACCCCCGACTGCACCGTCACCTGCGCAAGCGTCTTCAGCACCGCGTCCCGCCAATCCTCCGGCCGCTGCTCCGCCCAGCCATTCTGCGGCTGCAACAGCGGATATTCGGCCGACGCAGACGCCATGATCGTGCCTTTCTCGTCAAAGAGCACGGTCTTTGTCGCCGATGTCCCCACATCGATTCCTATCAGGTAATACATCTCGCTCCTCCTTCGATCTCCTCTGAATCTTTCAGCACGGCAAATCCTTTGGCAATTATTATAACATCCTTTCCCATAAAAGAACAGCACCGAAACGGCTTTTTTTATACTTTTTATGTTTCAATATTTCCGCCGCGGCCGCCGGGGATCACAGCAGCCGGTCGTTCTCTTTCCGGGTATCCTGCCCCAGCACAAAGCAGAAATACAAAAGCTTCGCGGTCTTCTCCCTGGTGACCTCTTTCCACGGCTCAAAACGGGTCCCGCCCGCCAGACTGCCGCGCCGGATCCCGTCCTCGCTCCGCATCAGCCCCAGGCGGTAGACCGTTTCGATCGCTTCTGCCCATGCGTCCGGGACCTGCGATACGTCCGTCAGCCGTTCAAACGGAACCAGCGGATAATAAATGGTCTCTCCCACCGGGATGTTGGCGTCGTAATCCGGGTCCAATGGATCGATAGTCCGTCCGTTATAAGCGGTCATATAGCGGGGGCGGTTTTCTTCTCCCGGTCCAAAGCGCGTCCGATACGCCTGGCGGAGGATCACCGCCGCATCGCCGCGAAGAAGCGGCTGGGACTCCGGTCTCCGGGGCATGAGGGCTCCCGGGGCCAAAGTGTCCGCGCTTCCCATTTCATTTTCCAGCCCCCATACGATCTGAATTCCCCGCACGAATTCCTCCCTCGCACACGGTTCAAACGGCCGGAAATTTTCCTCCGCGTCTTTCGAAAACACGCCCAGCTGCATCATCTTCTCGATCTGGTTGCGGTAATACGCGCCGCGCCCGGACTGAACGTCGCGGCAGACCTCCGGGAATACGTTCGAGAAATCGCCGCTCCTTACAGCCTCCTGCGCGTCCGCCGAAAAAAGCCCGAACAGCGTCCGCGCCGTTTCCGCCGCGGGGTTCGCCGTCCCCTGCTCTCCTGCCTCATCCTCCGCCAGCGGCCCGTATCCTGCCGCCGCCCGGCCGGACCCGCCCGGTTTTTCCACGATCCCGGCCGCCCTGCCGGTCTCCTCGGCCGCGATCCTCACGTACTGCCGCGACAGGCATTCTTTAAAATGAGTCCCGTCCGGCCAGTTCCCGGGATTCCCGTTGGCGTAGCTGCCGCCGTTGCCCTTTCCGGGACATTCTCCGGGCTCCAGCGCCATGACCATCGCTTTCGCCCCCGCGCCGCCGATCTCGTTCAAATACTCCACGCCGCGGCGGTTCATATCCAAAAGCAGCGTCCCGGTCTTCGCAGCGGCCCTGCGGATCCGGCCGGGAAAATCCCTGCCGCGAAACGAATCCGCAAATACCGCATCGTCCGCGCAGGCGGCGTCGATGGCCGTCGTAGGCGTCAGAAGCACCGGCGTCATCCCTCTCAGCCGGATCGCCGGCAGAAAAAAGTCCAGCAGCTGAGAATCAAACATTTCCTCCGTGCTGCCCCGTCCGAACCGGCTTTCCT
>CANQYH010000236.1 GCA_947628025.1 uncultured Lachnospiraceae bacterium
GGTCCCTGACGATCTGCATGACCTGCTCCTGATAAACGATGCAGCCGTAGGTCTCGCCCAGGATCGGCTCCAGCTGGGGGCAGTCATAGGTCACGGACGCGCGGTCATTCTTCCCTTTCAGATACTTGGGAATAAAATCCATGGGGCCCGGACGGTACAGGGCGATCCCGGCTATGATGTCTTCCAGCGTCTCCGGTTTCAGCTCTTTCATGAAGCTCTTCATGCCGCCGCTCTCAAGCTGGAAGATGCCGTCGTCCCGGCCGCTTCCGATCAGGTCCATCACCGCTTTATCGTTGTAGTCGATGGCGTGCAGATCCAGCTTCACGCCATGGTTTTTCTCGATCTGGGACAATGCGTCCTGGATCACCGTCAGGGTACGCAGGCCCAGGAAATCCATTTTCAGCAGGCCCAATTCTTCCAGCGTCGTCATCGTAAACTGGGTCGTCAGCGTACCATCAGCGGCCCTGGACAGGGGCACGTAATTGTCGACCGAGGTCCGGCTGATCACCACGCCGGCCGCGTGCATGGAGGAATGTCTCGGCAGTCCCTCCAGACGCATGGACATATCGATCAGATATTTGACCTGCTCGTCCTCCTGGTAGGCTTTCCGCAGATCGGGGCTGGTTTTCAGCGCCTTTTCCAAGGTGATGCCCAGGTCCCTCGGAACCATCTTGGCGATGGAGTCGCATTTGTTATAGGGAATATCCAGGGCACGTCCCACGTCGCGAATCACGCCCCTGGCCGCCAGCGTACCGAACGTAATGATCTGCACCACCTGGTCCTTGCCGTACTTGCGGACCACGTAATCGATCACTTCCTGGCGCCGTTCGTAACAGAAATCGATATCGATATCCGGCATGGACACGCGCTCCGGGTTCAGGAAGCGCTCAAACAGCAGATTATAGCGGATTGGATCGATATCCGTGATCTCCAGGCAGTAGGCCACGATGGAACCCGCGGCGGAACCGCGGCCGGGTCCGACGCTGATGCCGTTGGATTTGGCGTAGTGGATGAAATCCCAGACAATCAGGAAATAATCCACATAGCCCATATTTTTTATGACGCCCAGCTCGTAATGGAGCCTCTCCCAGAGCGCCTCGTCCTCCCCGGGGTAGCGTTTCCGCATTCCCTCCTCGCAGAGGTGATTCAGATAACTCCAGGAATCATACCCCTCGGGCACGTCGAATTTCGGCAGCTTGGTGACGCCGAACTCGATCTCCACATTGCACCGGTCGGCGATCTCGTGGGTATGGTCCAGCGCCTCCGGGGCATAGGGGAACAACGCCCGCATCTCTTCTTCCGATTTGCAGTAATATTGTCCTCCCTCGTAACGCATCCGGTTCTCATCGGTCACTTTCTTGTTGGTCTGGATGCAGAGGAGGATGTCGTGGGCTGCCGCGTCCTCGGCGTAAATGTAGTGGATGTCGTTGGTAGCCACCAGCGGAATGCCCGTCTCCCGGCTCAGCTTTAAAAGCGCCTGGTTCACGGTCTTCTGGGCGGGGATTCCATGGTCCTGCAGCTCCAGGAAGAAATTGCCCTCCCCGAAAATGTCCAGGTAGCGGAGGGCCGCTTCCCTGCCCTGCTCATAAAGGCCCCTCTCCAAAAAACGCTGGACCTCGCCCGCCAGGCAGGCGCTCAGGCAGATGATCCCCTCATGGTACTGCCGGAGCACTTCGTAATCCACTCTGGGCTTATAATAGAAGCCGTCCACAAAGCCCTTGGACACGACTTTCATCAGGTTCTGGTAGCCCTCGTTGTTTTCCGCCAGCAGCACCAGATGGTAATAACGGTCCTCGCCGCGCACCGTCTCCCGATCGAACCGGGAACCGGGAGCCACATAGACCTCGCATCCCAAAATCGGTTTGATCCCGGCCGCTTTCGCCGCCTTGTAGAAATCGATCACGCCGTACATCGCCCCGTGATCCGTGATCGCCATACTGTCCATGCCCAGCTCCCTGGCCCGGCTGACCAGCTCGCCGATCTTGCTGGAACCGTCCAGAAGGCTGTATTCCGTATGAACATGCAAATGTGTAAACGCCATACCGCCCCTCCCTTATCCTTTTGTAAAATATGTATGATAAAAGGAGTCTGCCCAGATTCCGCAAACTCCTTACTTTATTTTCCGTCCTGCAGCCGGATCCCGGTATTCCGTCCGGAAGTCCCGCGGCGCTTTCCCCTCCGACAGGTCTCAGCCCTCGGTCAGGTACTTCTCGATCCCGGCCAGCGCCTTGTCCTCGTCGGAACCGGCGGCCGTCACCGTGATCTCCTCGCCGGGCATCAGCCCCAGCGTCATCATGCCCATGATGCTCTTGGCATTGACTCTCTTGGATTCACATTCCACATAGATGCTGCTGTCAAACTGGCTGGCCACCTGCACCAGCATGGCGACCGGCCTCGCTTCCAAACCGGTGTCCAACTCAATCGTGATCGTCTTTTTTTGCATAATTCTTCCTCCTCATTCCTCCGAACGGCCAGTCTGCCATTCAGGCCCGCGTTTTTCCCGCAGGTCTTCCGCTAAGCTGCTAAGCTTCCTGAGCCGATGGTTTACCCCCGATTTGCCCACCGGCGGATCCAGGGACTCCCCCAGTTCTTTCAGCGTGGCTTCGGGCTTTTCCAATCTGGCCGCAGCGATCTGGGCCAAGTTATCAGGCAGGCCCTCAAAGCCCACTGTGTCCCTGATGTACGTGATATCTTCGATCTGCTTTACCGCCGCGGAAACGGTCTTATTGATATTTGCGGTCTCGCAGTTGACCTGCCGGTTGACGCTGCCCCGCATCTCTTTGAGGATACGGATGTTCTCAAACTCCATCAGAGCCTGCGGCGCCTCCATCACATTCAGCAGATCCGCGATCTGATCTCCCTCTTTCACATAGACCACATAATATTTTTTCCGGACCACGATCCTGGCGTCGATCCCAAACGCTGCGATCACATCCCTCATCTGCGCCGCTTTTTCTTCTGTCTGGCATGCGATCTCAAAATGATAGAACCGTTCCGGATCGCTGACCGACCCGGCCGCCAGAAACGCTCCCCGCAAAAAAGCCCGCTTGCAGCAGCTGTTCTGGATCACCAGGTTTTTGACTGCCGGCAGATCCTCTCCGATCTCTCCGCCGGCATTCATAAGTTTGGCGGCCAAAAGCACCCGCCTGGACTCCCCGTCGCCCGGAACCGTCACCACATAGACTCTCCTGCGTTTCAGATAAGCATTTCTCCGAATCACGATTTCTGTCTTTATATTAAATGTTTTTTTCAATAATGTAAAGTACTTTCTTGCGACTGTCACGTTTTCCGTTGAAATTTTTATGCGAAAACGATCATTTTCGTCGATCTGGACCTTGCCGCAGAGGCTGATGATCGACGCGATCTCCGCGATCTGGCAGTGCCGGGCCGGGCTGACCTGACGTGACAATTCTTCTTTTACCATGGACGAAAACGACATATCATACCTCTCGCGCTTGCGGTCTTACCGGGGACTGCGTCCTGTCTCCATGTCCCGGTGCTCCAGCTTCAGTCCAATGGGCCGCAGGGAACGCAGGTGCCGGTACAGTTCCCCGGCGATGGTCACGGAACGGTGCCGTCCGCCGGTGCAGCCGACGGCAATCACCAGCTGGTTTTTCTCCTCCTGCACATAATTGGGGATCAAAAAGTCGATCAGGTCATAGAGCTTCTGTAAAAACGCCGCGGCCGTGCCGCCTTTCATCACATAATCCTGAACCGGCCGCTCCTCCCCGGTTCTCTCTTTCAGTTCCTCCACATAGTAGGGGTTGGGGAGAAACCGGACGTCAAACACCAGATCCGCGTCCGCCGGGATCCCGTATTTAAAGCCAAAGGACAGGATCGTAATGAACAGATTGTCAAAGGAATGGTCCTCCATAAAGAGCTTTTCCAGCTCATGGCGCAGGTCCTTGGTCAGCAGTTTGCTGGTATCGATGATAAAATCCGCTTTTTCTTTCAGAAATCCCAACTTCTCCCGCTCTTTCACGATCCCCTGGTCGATGCGTCCCATGCCCGCGAGAGGATGGCTCCTGCGGGTTTCCTTGTAGCGCTTGATCAGGACCTCGTCGCTGGAGTCCAAAAACAGGACCCGGCACTCCACCTGCTCCGCCCGCCATTCGTCCAGGATCCGCGCAAACTGCGGCAATTCCTGACCGCTGCGTATATCGATGCCCAGCGCCACATTTTCGGACGCCTTGCCGGGACTTTCCGCCAAAAGCTCCGCGAACTGACGCATCAGGGGGATCGGCAGATTATCCACACAGTAAAAGCCCATATCCTCCAGCATCTTTAAAGCGACGGTCTTGCCCGCTCCCGACATTCCCGTCACAACCACGAGTTTCATATCCTCACCTGCCTTTTTCTCCATCCTGCCGCCGCAGAAGATTCGCCGCCGTCTTTGTTCCGCACGGTCCGCTTCCCCGCACGACAGCCGGAACCCCTGCGTTTTCTTTCTGTCTCCGAACAAACATCCGCCGGCCGGAAAAGCCCGTCTGCCGCTGCGCCGGTTTTCATTCCAGATATTTGACCTCCCGCTCCAGCGAAACGCCAAATTTCTCATAAACGATCCGACTCACCTCTGCGCATAAGCGCAGCACGTCCGCGGCCGTCGCGCCGCCCCGGTTGACCACAAAACCGCAGTGTTTTTCGGATACCTGGGCCCCGCCGACGCGAAAGCCGCGCAGTCCGGCATCGTCGATCAACTTAGCCGCGAAATATCCGGGCGGCCGTTTGAACATACTCCCGGCGCTGGGATATTCGAGAGGCTGTTTGGATCTTCTCTGCTCCGCCAGTTCCTCCATACGCTCCCCGATCGCCCGGCCGTCGCCCTCTTTCAGACGCAGCCTGGCGGAAAGCACGATATATCCTTTCTCCGGAATACAGCTGTGCCGGTACCCCAGATCCAGTTCCTCATCCGTCAGAATCTGTACTTCGCCCTCCGGCGTCATGACTTTCGCCCCGGTCAGCACGTCCCGAATCTCCGAACCGTAAGCGCCCGCGTTCATTACCACCGCGCCGCCCAGCGTACCGGGAATCCCGGCCGCAAATTCCAGCCCCGTCAAAGAGGCCTCCCGCGCCTGCCTGGCTAGAGCTCCCAGGGAGATC
>CANQYH010000237.1 GCA_947628025.1 uncultured Lachnospiraceae bacterium
CGCGGCTGCTTTCGCCACCAGATCCTTGCCCCGCTCCCGGAGCGCCAGGATATGCTCCGGCGGCTCCACCTTCGGCTCGCGCGGATCGATCAGCCAGGTCCTGGCGCTGTGAGTCGGGCTGACGGCAAACATCGGCGGCCGTTTCACGAAATCGATCTTCAGCGCTCTGGGGTTTCTGGGCGCAAACGCGTCGCCTTTCACCTCACGAAACAGATTGGGCGGCGTTCCCTCGATCGAATACAATGGCTGGCCCTTGACGCCCAGCTGAGGCAGACTGGACAGCAACGCCCAGGTATAGGGATGGCGCGGGTCATAGAATACCTCGTCGCTGGTCCCCACCTCCACGATCTCGCCCGCGTACATGACCGCGATCCGGTCGGCCACATTGGCCACCACGCCCAGATCGTGGGTAATATAGATCGTCGTTAAATTATACTTCGTCTGCATCTGGTGGATCAGTCCCAGGATCTGCGCCTGGATCGTCACGTCCAGGGCCGTGGTCGGCTCGTCGCAGATCAGGATCTCCGGCCTGCAGGCCATGGCGATGGCGATGACCACGCGCTGGCGCATACCGCCGGAGAACTCATGGGGATACTGCTTCGCCCGCCGTTCCGGCTCGGAAATGCCTACCTCCTCCAGGATCTCGTAGACCGCCTTCTGCGCCTCGGCCCCTTTCAGGTTCTGGTGCAGCTCCACCGCCTCCCGGATCTGCCATCCGATGGTCTTCAGCGGATTTAAACTGGTCATCGGGTCCTGCAGCACCATGGCGATCTTGCTGCCGCGGATGCTTTTCCAGTCCGCGTCCGTTTTCAGAAGCGTCAGATCCTTGCCGTCATACTCGATGCTGCCGCTCTCCACATAACCGTTCTGATCGTTCAGGCCCATCAGGCACTTGACGAACACGCTCTTTCCGGAACCGGATTCACCCACGATCGCCAAACTCTCACCGGGATACACATCCAGGGAAATGTCCCGCAGGGCGTGAAGCACCTGGCCCCGCAGCGTAAATTTAAAATTCAGATCGCGAACCGAAAGTAAGGGCTCTATACGTTTTTTCATCTTCCCGCCCTCCTTTTATACGTGGTTCTTGGGATCGGCGGCATCCGCAAAGGAGTTGCCGACGATATACATGGAAATCGTGATCACCGCCAGGACCGCCGTCGGGAACAGCAGCTGGTACCGCAGCGACGCCTGGCTCATCAGCACGCGGCCCGCCTGGACCAGGTTCCCCAGAGACGGGATGTCCGTCGGCAGTCCGATCCCGATGTAAGTGACGAACACCTCGTTGCCGATGGCCGACGGGATCGCCAGGGAGACCCGCAGCGCGATCACTGATACCAGATAGGGCAGCAGATTCTTCGTGATGATCCTGCCGGTGCTGACGCCCAGGGTACGGGAAGCCAGGTTATAATCCCGGTCGCGGATGATCACGATCTGGTTGCGAATGAACCGTGCCATGCCCAGCCAGCCGGTCAAACACAGGGCGAAGATGATCGTGCCGATGCCCGGACGCATGATATAGGACACCAGGATCAGGATCAACGTCTGGGGAATATTGTCAAAGATGTTGTAGATCTCCGTAAACAGGGAATCCAGCTTCCGCACATAGCCCCACAGCGTCCCCATCAGTGCCCCGAACAGCGCCTCAAAGCAGGCCACCGCGAAGCCGATGCCCAGCGACGTGCGGGTGCCGGCCCAGGTCCTGGCCCACAGATCCTGGCCAATGGCGTTGGTACCGAACCAGAATTCCTCATCCGGCGGATGATTGATATACTGACGGCCCGTCGCCGGATCGTCATAAATGGTCTTGGCGCTGTGCTGATTGGGCAGAAACGGCTGAATAAATGTAAACAGGAGCACCGCCGCGATCACGCACAGGAAAAACACCGCTACCTTGTTCTTAAAAAACGCCCGCAGGGTCGCTCCCCAATAGGAATAATTGGAATAGCCTCCCCGCTCCGCCGCCGCACGGTCGAAACCAGCCGGCGTAAACAGTTCGTCCTCCGGCAGATCCTCCCATCCTGCAGCCGGATCCAGCTGCTCTTTCATCTGCCGCTCCAGGGCCTGCTCCAGCTGCTCTTCTTTCATTCCTCTCAATGTCATCAGCGCGCACCTTCTTTCTTCACAAAACTGATGCGTGGATCAGCCAGCGCCATGGCGACGTCGCCCAGCAGAAGTCCCAGCACCGAGATGGCCGAGTAGATCAGCACCAGCGCCTGCACCATGGTATTGTCCTGCAGCTTAATGACCTGGATCAGCAGGCCGCCCATGCCGGGGATCGAATAGAGGCTCTCCACATACAGGGAACCCACCAGCGTCAGCAGGATCGAGTTCGGCAGGTACTGCACCAGCGGGACCACCGCGTTGCGGAACACATGGCTCCGGCTGATGCGTCCCGAGGGCACGCCTTTCGCGCGGGCCAGGCGGATATAATCCTTATTGGCCTCGTCCACCATATAGCGCCGCAACCACATGGCGTAATAGGCGATGCTTCCGATGGAAAGGGAGAACACCGGCAGGATCCAGGTCTTCAGATCGCTTTCCTTAAAGAGCATCGAAACGCCCAGCAGATCGCTGCCGTAAAGCTGGATCAGCAGATGGTAGACCGCCGACGGCACCGCCTGCACCACCACGATAAAGACCGTGCCGAATTTGTCCCAGGCTTTCCATTTGGTGCGGGTGGACCGCGCCATCAAAATACCCAGAGACATACCTACGACCAGGGAAACGCCCAGACTCAGAAGTCCCAGTTTGATCGAAATAGGGGCCTTGGACGCCACGATCTTGGCGATGGAATACCCCTCGCGGAACTTATTGGAGGTTCCCAGATCGCCCTCCAGAAGAACCTGTTTCAGATAATTAAAGATCTGTACCGGCAGCGGCCGCGTCAGACCCAGACGGGTCAGCCCTGCCTGCACCTGCGCCTCGGTCAGCTTGTCGATATTATTGAAATAACCCTCGATCGGCATCTGCCGCAGCAATACGAACACGATACATATAACGATCAGCAGCGTAAAAATGGCGTGAAGCACACGCTTGGTAATATATTTTGCCAACAGCCCCTCTCCTTTCTTATCCATAATACGGTTTTACCGGATTATCCCTGGCGGCATCGACACCGCCACAGACGATCCGGTAAAACCGCATGACCGGCGACCGCCGCAAAACGGAGCGGTCTTTCCCGCCCGGCACGTTCTTTCGATCCTCTGCGGCTGCCGCCGCTGATCCTGCAAAAAACGCGCCGGGCGTTCCGAACTGACGCTCATTTCACGGAAGTCCCGAAATTATGATCTTTCCCATCCGACCCGTTTCCCCGCCGTACCATACGGCCGGGACGCGGCAATTATTTCGCCAGAGCCGCCGCGCGGTCGGCTTCCCATTTCTCATAGACGGCGTTAAATTCGTCCATGCTCATGGAAGTGTCATACAGATGCTGGTATTTGTAACGCTGCAGCGCCACGCCGTAAGGAGCGTACTCGCCTTCCAGCGGGTTCAGGTTGGAGATGGTGTAGCTGCTGCCGGAAATCTTGTAAGGAACCACGATCGCGTTGTCGATCAGCAGCGCCTCCGCTTCCGCAAACGCGGTATAGCGGGCCGCGTCGTCGTCATAGATCTTCGACGCGCCGACGACTCCATGGTTCGGATCCACGTCCAGGCCTTCCTCTACCGCCGCGTCCGTGCCGTAGACCAACTCGTACCACTGAGCGAACAGCGCTTTCGTCGCCGGGTCTTCGCTCTTGTCCCACTTGCCGTAGCTGTTGTCCAGGCCGAACGGCTCGGTATAGGTCTGGGGATCCGCATAGTCCGCGCCCCAGTTGGTGTTCATGAACGCGTATTTGCCGGCGCGGCGAACCGCAGCCAGGAACCCGGTCTCCGGACCGGCCTGCACGATGATATCAATAAAGTCGCTGCCCAGCAGGCCCTCCAGCTGCTGCTCCACGATCTGGCACTCGGAATCCCAGTTGGAGGTCGTGGGGTTATACACCGTCAGGACCTTGACCGGGAATTTGCAGCCGGCCGCCTCCAGCTCCGTCCGGGCCTGCTGCGCGTATTTCACAGCCGCGTCCGCGTCAAAGCTGTCCCCGTCGGAATACGCTTTCAGCGCCGGATACTGGGTGTAATCCAGGCCCGCGCCTACCGCGAACGTAGCGGGCGTAATCGTATTGCTGACCAGCAGCTCCGGATTGTAAGGATCGTAAGCGGCCAGGGCGCGCACACGGTCCAGACCGGCGGCCAGGGCCTTGCGGAAGTTCACGTTGTTGACGGCGATCTTCCAGTTCTCCGGCTCGTACTCCGCGTCGAACTGCGGATCGAAGTTAAACGAATAGAAATAGCTGTAGGAAATGTCGTTGCGGCCGCTGTGGATCAGGTCCTTGTATTTCTCGTCGGCCAGCATGCTGTCCAGCAGGTTGGTATCGATCCCGGCGCCGTCTACCTCGCCGTCCATATACATCTGCAGGCTGATGCTGGAAGCCTCCGCGTTGTAGGTCTCGCGGATCTCATCGATGAACACGTTTCCGGCATCCCAGTAGGTCGGGTTCTTCGTCAGAACGCGCTCCTGCTGCGGCTCAAAGGAAGACAGTATGTAAGCGCCGCAGTACAGCAGACTGTCGTTGTCCAGACCGAACCCGTCGCCTTTTTCCTCCAGGAACGGGCCGTACACCGGCATGAACGTGGTGTAGCTCAGCACGCTCAGGAAGAACGGGCAGGGCTGATCCAGCGTGAAGACCAGGGTGTAATCGTCCGTGGCCTTGACGCCGATAGAATCCGCGGACACCTCGGCTACCGGCTCGACCACATTGCCTTCGTCATCCTTGCCCTCGGGATCGCCCGGGGTGATGCCGTAGGTATCGCAGTCCAGCAGATACGCGGTATACTCATAATACTCATGGGCGTTGGTGATCACGGAACCGGTCTCATACATATACTGGTTATCGGAATCATGGCGTGCGTCGTTCACATACTGCGCCGTGTTGACCCAGTCGTGGGCCGTCACATCCGCCACTTCCTTGCCGTCCTTGTCCACCCACTTGACTCCCTTGCGGATGTG
>CANQYH010000238.1 GCA_947628025.1 uncultured Lachnospiraceae bacterium
GCGAGATACTGGAGCTGCTGGAGGGGAGCCTGGTGGAGGTCCCCGTGGGCACCAACCAGAAAAACGCCCTGTCCCCGATGGCGACGGTCAATACGGACCAGATCCTCTTTATCTGCGGCGGCGCATTCCCGGATCTGGAGCGCATTATTCGGGAACGGCTGAATAAGTCCGCTTCCATCGGTTACCGCGCCGAGCTGCGGGACCGCTATGACGAAGATCCGGACATTTTGCGGCAGGTCACCAACAGCGACCTGCGCACGTTCGGCATGATCCCTGAGTTTCTGGGACGCCTCCCCATCGTCGTGACGCTCAATAAACTGACGGAGCCCATGCTGGTGAAGATCCTGAAAGAGCCGAAAAACGCGATCCTGAAGCAGTACATAAAGCTTCTGGCTCTGGACGAGGTGAAGCTGGTCTTTGAGGACGGCGCGCTGGAATGGATCGCCGCCGAGGCCCTGAAGCGGGAGACAGGAGCGCGGGCCCTGCGGGCGATCCTGGAGGAGATCATGCTGGATATCATGTTCGAGGTGCCGAAAGATCCCGGCATCGGCACGGTGGTTATCACCCGGAGCTATCTGGAGAAAAGCGGCGGGCCGCGGATCGAGATGCGCGGGTGATGGCCGGGAAGCGGCGTAATTTATGGCGTACTGCTTTTGCGCGGAGGCTATTTCCGTTTCGTTTCCACGCGGCTCAGTTCCGCAGCGATAATAAAGACTGATACAGATCCAGGGTACCGTACCCCCATTCGCGGCTGGGGTACGTGTAGCCTGGATTTCTTTTTGCGCCGCGGGTCAGATAGGCTTTGACGGTGCTGTTGCTGATATAGGGGTCGTTGCCGCTCACATATCCCCAGGAAAACAGGTCCGCGACCGCGCCTGCCGTATGGGCCGCCGCGACGGACGAGCCGGTCATTCGCGTCATGGGAAATATGCCGGGAACCGACGAGACGCCCGGACCGTAGACTTCGACGCCCGGCGCGGCCAGATCGGGTTTTACGCGGCCGTCCCTGGCGAATCCCCGGCTGGAGTGGATGTACAGGCCTCCGTTCAAATGGTTGTAAGCGGCGGTCGTGATCGCAAAAGGCGAGTTGCCCGGTTCCGTGATCGTGGTAAAAGGATCCGCCCGCAAAAATACCGTGTCCTCCCGGACGAAACCGTGGATGGGCAGCCACATATGATAGACGCCGGTGACCGTCGCCGTCGGGTAGACGCGGATGCGCCAGATGCCCGGCGACGGATCGAGAAAGCGCAGAAGCGCCAGGTAACTGTTCCGGCCGCCGGCGACGGTTTCGTAGGATACGGCGACGGCGCTTTGGTCTAAGGGGAAGCGTACCGTCGTGTCCTCGCCGACGCGCAGCGGGATCCGGTCCGCGGATTCTCCCGTGGGGGAGACGAGGCCCACCGTGTAGACTTCCGGCGAATCGGCCCACAGTTCCACGCTGAAACCGCGTTCCTTTTCGCTTACCTGCAGTTCCGCCTCGTCGTAGGGCGCGGAGTCCGGGATACGGCCGATATAATGGTGCCGCCGCCCGGCTTCGTTGCCGGCGGCGCAGACGGCGGAAACGCCGGAAAAGATCTGCAGGCGGTTGAGGACCTGGGCCAGAGGCGAGGTGCCGTCGTGTCCCCCCTGGTTGGAGCCCAGGCCCAGGCAGATTACCAGAGGCATTTTATAGCGGCTGGCCAGGCTCAGCAGCCAGGTGACGCCCATCATGATGTCGGTACTCTGGAAAGCCGCGGCGTCTTTCGGGATGCGGTAATAGTCCCGCAGGTATTCCTTGGCCGGTTTCAGCTTGACGACGCCCAAAAAGCAGGAGGGGGCCGCGCCGGTAAAGCTGCCGTCCGCCGTTTCCCCGCCGGCGGCGATCCCGGCTAAAAAAGTACCATGGCCGTCGGTATCGGCGGTGGGAACGACGCTTTGGGGGTCATCGGAGCGCAGCGCCTCGTCGATGGCGTCCCTTAAATATTCCCGGCCGTACTGGAAACGAAAGGGGAAGCCGTTGGAACTGTGGACTTCAAAAGGTTCTCCCTCCCGGGTCTGGTCCCAGATCCCCAGGATCCGGGTGCGCCCGTCCTCGCCGCGGAACAGGGGATTCTGATAATCGATGCCCGTGTCGATGAAGCCGACGATCGTCCCGGCCCCGCGGGTGTTCAGCGACGGCTGCCGGAACGTCCCCAGGATGCCCGCTTCCTCCATACTGCCGCTGTCCAAAAGCCCGTAGAGCGCCGGGATGGCGGAATAGGGATAGTTGCCGGGCGCGACCGGCGGGATCTCGCCGAGAGGTTCGTGGAAGATAACAAATTCCTGGTTCACATAGCTGAAGCAACCGTTTCCCGCGAGCCTTTCCAGATCCGGCAGGCTGCTGTTTCCGTGCCGGTAAATAAAATCGCCGTAATTTTCGCTGGCCGCCATCTGTCCGCATCCGATCATAGTACCTCCGTCTGTGCGTTTCGAGATCATCTGAAATAATTATATGCAAAAAGGAATGAGAACTGACTGGACGGAAAAAGATATTTAGTGTATGATGGTATGTGTCAGAAAGGAGGAGCGAGATGCTTTTTTTAGCTTTGATCGCAGCGATCCTGATCCTTGATCTGGGGATCAAGGATACGATTGAGAAGACGGAGGACGACGCGTTCCCGAAAGAGCTGGACGGCGCGGGCGGCCGCGTGGTCCTTTATAAGAGCCATAATCCCGGTCTGCCGTTCGGGCGGCTGGCCCGGTACCCGGAGCTGGTGAAGCAGCTTCCTCTGGCGGTGGCCGGTTCTGCCGCGGGGATCTTTTGGTGGATTCTGCCAAGAAAGGGAAACAAGCTGCAGAAGCTGGGACTGGCGTTTGTGCTGGGAGGCGCGGCCAGCAATCTTTACGACCGGTTCAGGCGGGGGTACGTGGTGGACTATCTGAACGTCCGCGTGAAAAAGCTCCAGAGGGTCATTTTTAATCTGGCGGACGTCTGCATCCTGACCGGCGCATTCATTTTCATGGTCGGAGAGTTGATCGCGCCGGATACGAAGAAGCGCTGAGCGGCGGCGAGAGAATCCAGCGCCGTCATATAATAAAACAGAAGATCCGGAAAGGGAGGATGATCATATGGCAAAATATTTTGGAACAGACGGCTTCCGCGGGGAGGCCAACGTAGTGCTGAATGTGGAGCACGCGTATAAGATCGGCAGATTTTTGGGATGGTATTACGGGCAGAAGAGAGCGAGCGGACCGGCGAAAGTCGTGATCGGCAAGGACACCCGCCGCTCCTCGTATATGTTTGAATATGCCCTGGCGGCGGGGCTGACGGCTTCGGGGGCGGACGCTTACCTGCTGCATGTGACGACGACGCCCAGCGTGTCCTACGTGGTGCGCACCGAGGATTTCGACGGCGGCATCATGATCTCTGCCAGCCACAACCCCTATTATGACAACGGCATTAAGCTGATTAATTATTACGGGGAAAAGATGGATGAGGATACGATCATGAAAGTGGAGGCGTATCTGGACGGTTATTCCGGCGAGATCCCGTTCGCGGAAAAGGAGAAGATCGGCCAGACCGTGGATTACGCCATCGGCCGGAACCGCTATATCGGCTACCTGATCTCCCTGGCGACTCGCTCCTACTCCGGCAAGCGGGTGGGCCTGGACTGCGCCAATGGCAGCGCCTGGATGATCGCCAAGAGCGTGTTCGACGCGCTGGGGGCCAAAACATTCGTGATCGGCAACGAGCCGGACGGTCTGAACATCAATAAGGATTGCGGCTCCACCCACATCGAACATCTGCAGAAATTTGTAAAGGAGAACCATCTGGATATCGGGTTCGCCTTTGACGGCGACGCCGACCGCTGCCTGTGCGTGGACGAGAACGGCGAGGTGGTGGACGGCGACAAGATCCTCTATATCTACGGCCTTTATATGAAGCAGCGCGGCAAACTGGTGGGCAATAAGATCGTGACCACCGTGATGTCCAATTTCGGCCTTTACAAAGCCCTGGACGCCGTCGGCATCGAGTACGAAAAGACCGCCGTCGGCGACAAATACGTCTATGAAAATATGGTTTCCAACAATTACCGGATCGGCGGCGAGCAGTCCGGCCACATCATTTTCCGGAAATACGCGACCACCGGCGACGGGATCCTGACCGCGATCAAGATGATGGAGGTCGTGCTGGAGAAGAAGCTGCCGCTGAGCAAGCTGGCGGAGCCGGTCGTCACCTATCCGCAGGTCCTTAAAAATGTCCGCGTCAAAGACAAAAAGGCAGCCCGCGAGGACGCGGCCGTGCAGGCGGCGGTCAGCCGCGTGGCGGAAGCGCTGGGCGACGAGGGCCGCATCCTGGTCCGCGAGAGCGGCACCGAGCCGGTGATCCGCGTCATGGTAGAGGCGGACACCCTGGAGAAATGCCAGGAATATGTGGACAGCGTGGTCCGTACCATTGTCGAGAGAGGACATCAGGAGGCGTAGAGAATGTGTGGGATCGTAGGCTTTGCCGGTTATCAGCAGGCGGCTCCCATTTTGCTGGAGGGCCTGGAGAAGCTGGAATATCGCGGCTATGATTCGGCGGGCATCGCGGTATCCGGCGTGAACGGGGGCGGGGAGCCGTCCATCGAGATCGTGAAAGCGAAAGGCCGCCTGAAAGTACTGCGGGAAATGACGGACGACGGCAGGTCCGTGCCCGGCTGCTGCGGGATTGGCCATACCCGCTGGGCCACCCACGGGGAACCGTCCGTGGTCAATTCTCACCCGCATTACGCCAAAAACAAGCGTGTGGCGGTGGTCCACAACGGGATCATCGAGAATTATCAACCGCTGCGGGAGAAGCTGGTCCAGGAGGGCTATTCGTTCGCCTCTGCGACGGACACGGAGGTGGCGGCCCATCTGCTGGACAAATACTATACAAACAACCCCATCGAGGCCATCAGCAGGCTGATGTTTCATGTCAGGGGTTCTTACGCTCTGGGTATCCTTTTTTTGGACCGCCCCGGCGAGATCTACGCGGTGCGCAAGGACAGTCCGCTGATCG
>CANQYH010000239.1 GCA_947628025.1 uncultured Lachnospiraceae bacterium
ACTGCTTTTCAATTTTTGAGAAAGTAAAACTGCGCCACAGCCCTGGCAGGCTATCGCGCAGCGATTTTGTTCAATCGAAATATGAAGGAGAATATTGGCATATGAAGTTTAGGAAAAAAGACATTCAGCTAAGTACCGATGGAATGGGGATCGTGTTTTATTCACCTGAAACGAATAGAAATATTCCTGAAGGTTATAACTTCCTCAATGAAGAATATTTAAACCCGGAAGATGTGGCAAAGCACATTAAAAAAGGTGATATAGTAGGCTTTTGTACGGGGAGTAGCGGAAATTACATACTCAAGTTTAGAAAGGGCTACCCAGAAGAAAACCTGTTAGAAGAATATCCTGTTGCGATTCGTTTAGGGATTGATATTCAAGATGAAAAGTTATGTATCATTGATTTGTTCTGGTTATCGGAGTGGCATGCGGAGTGTCCTCCGGAACACATGATTCCAATAGATCCGGGATATTATCATATAACGTTATGCACGAGAAAACCTGATTCAGGAATTTGGGGCGATGGGCAGATTATATATGTCTTTTTAAATAAATTGGATTCCATGCCTGAATTGGCATGGCCTGGTGTACCCCAGTTGCTTCCTCAATGATTAGTTAGCAACACAAATTCATATTTGCGGAGGTGATGGGACAATGCCTCAGATGAATAAGGGCGGTAAATTCATACTTGTGTATTAGCAATCCAGCGTTCAGTTTACCCGCCCCACACGAAATTAAATACCGAAAAATCGACCGTTGGCACACCGGCTCCCCCGGCGAAAAAGCCAACGGTCTTTTTATATCCAAAAACCAAAAAGGAGGTCATGCAGACGGCGTTCTGCCTTGCCTCAGAGACGGGCCTTGAACAAATATCAAACAGCCGCCCGCCGTTTTAAATACCGCCGCAACTGCGGACCGCGTCTTTCATGCTCCGCACATAATCTCCCACATGTTCCGCGGCCTCCGTCCCGTACCGTTCCAGCAGCTTGATGATCGCCGAACCGACGATCGCGCCATCGGCGATACCGGCCATTTTTTTTGCCTGCTCCGGCGTGGAGATGCCGAAACCGATGGCACAGGGCACGTTCGCGTTAGCGCGGATCACCTCGACGATGGACGCCAGATCCGTCTTGATCTCGCTGCGGGTCCCGGTGACGCCCAGGCTGGACACTACGTAAATGAATCCCTCCGCCTCTTTCGCGATCATCGCGATCCGGTTTTGGGAGGTAGGGGCGATCAGGGAGATCAGGTCCACGCCGTACCGCCGGCAGACGGGCAGAAATTCTTCCTTTTCCTCATAAGGCAGGTCCGGCAGGATCAGACCGTCGATGCCGATCTCACGGCAGGCGCTGATAAACCGCTCCGCTCCGTAAGAAAAGACCACGTTGGCGTAGGTCATAAATACCATCGGCACGGTCACATCCCGCCTGAGATCCCGCACCAGCGCAAAGATCTGATCCGTCGTAACGCCGCCGGTCAAAGCCCGCAGATTCGCGCCCTGGATCACCGGCCCCTCGGCCGTCGGGTCGGAGAACGGGATGCCCAGCTCGATGAGGTCGGCACCATTTTCCGCGCAGGCCCGCACCACTTCCGCGGTGGTTTTAAGGTCCGGATCGCCGCAGGTGATGAACGGGATAAACGCTTTTCCATTCGCAAATGCTTCTTGGATCCTACTCATGGATATCCTCCCCTCTGTAGCGGGCGATCGCGGCGCAGTCTTTGTCGCCCCGTCCGGAAATAGTGATGACAATGATCTGATCGCGGGCCATCTCGGGCGCGATCTTCATAGTGTGCGCCACGGCATGGGCTGACTCGATGGCCGGGATAATGCCCTCGGTCCGCGCCAGATATTCGAAAGCGCAGACCGCCTCGTCGTCCGTGACCGGCACATACTCGGCGCGGCCGATATCATGGAGATGGGCGTGCTCCGGCCCGATGCCCGGATAATCCAGGCCCGCAGAGATCGAATAGACCGGCGCGATCTGACCGTATTCGTCCTGGCAGAAATAGGATTTCATGCCGTGGAAAATGCCCAGCCGCCCCGTGTTGATCGTGGCCGCCGTTTCGAACGTATCAATGCCGCGGCCCGCCGCCTCGCAGCCGATCAGCCGCACGCCCGGATCGCCGATGAAATGATAGAAACTGCCGATGGCGTTGGAACCGCCGCCCACGCAGGCCATCACCACATCGGGGAGACGTCCCTCTTTCTCTTTAAGCTGCGCCTTGATCTCCTTGGAGATCACCGCCTGGAAATCCCGGACGATGGTCGGGAACGGATGGGGTCCCATGACGGAACCCAGGCAGTAGTGCGTATCGTCGATACGGCTGGTCCATTCCCGCATGGCCTCGGAAACCGCGTCTTTCAGCGTGGCGGTGCCGGTCTTCACCGGGACCACTTCCGCGCCTAAAAGCCGCATCCGGTAAACGTTCAATGCCTGCCGCTTCGTGTCCTCCTCGCCCATGAACACCACGCACTCCATGCCCATCAGGGCCGCCGCCGTCGCCGTCGCCACGCCGTGCTGGCCCGCGCCGGTTTCCGCGATCAGGCGGGTCTTGCCCATTTTCTTCGCCAACAGCGCCTGCCCCAGCACGTTGTTGATCTTGTGGGCGCCGGTGTGGTTTAAGTCCTCCCGCTTCAAATAGATCTTCGCGCCGCCCAGATCGTTCGTCATCTTCTCCGCGAAATAAAGGCGGGACGGGCGGCCGGCGTATTCGTTAAACAGTTCCGTCAGCTCCCGGTTGAACTCCGGGTCGTCTTTATAATGGTTGTAGGCGGCCTCCAGCTCGATCACCGCGTTCATCAGCGTTTCCGGGATATACTGGCCGCCGTGGATACCAAAGCGTCCGTTTGGATTGGTCATATGATAAATTCCTTCTTTCCGCCGGAATCTCCCGCCGTTTCCGGGGAGCGGCCCGGCTCTGTATTTTTCCGTCGTTTTTCGTTTTTTTGTGTTCGCCGCTGCCGGTTTGCGGTCCTGTTTCCCGCGATTCGGCCCATCACCCGGCGCTTCTCACCTGCCGGACAAACGCTGTCATTTTTTCCCTGTCTTTTCGCCCGTCCGTCTCGATCCCGGAACTGACGTCGACCGCGTAGGGATGAAGCTGCTCCACCGCCGGCCGGACATTCTCCGGGGTCAGCCCTCCCGCCAGGAAAAACGGCCTGTGCAGCAATCTTCCGGCCAGCTCCCAATCGAAGACCCTGCCTGTGCCCCCGATGCCCGAATCCAGCAGGATATAATCGGCGCCGCACCGGTTCGCCCGCTCTATATCCTCATCCGTATCGACCCGGAACGCTTTGATCAGCGGCCGGTCCGTCAGCTCGCGCAGTTTTCGGATATATGCCTCGTCTTCATGCCCGTGCAGCTGGGCCATCTCGATAAGCCCCTGCCCCAGCAATTCCGCCACCCGCTCCGGCCGCTCGTCGATGAACACGCCGACGGCCGTGATCCTCGGATCTAAACGCCGTTTCAGCGCCTCCGCCCGCTCCGGCGCAATATAGCGGCGGCGGGACGGCACGAAGATGAAACCAATGTATTCCGGCAGCAGTTCATTGACCGCCTCCACATCCGCTTCACTGGACAATCCGCACAATTTGATCTTCGTCATGGTCCGATCCCCTTTTCCCCGCACGGTCCCGTTCGGATCCGCACGATTTTTCTTATCTTCCAACGCCGCTTCCTGAAAAACAAAAAAAGAAAACGGTCAGCCAAATTAAGCGTATGATGATTTTTCTTATGCTCAAACATCGCTTCCCGAAAAACCGGAAGCCGCGTTCCTTTCTCTCTGTACCTTTCTTATTTCCAATGCAATGTTCCTGCCGCCGATATAACGGAGACCTGCCGCCGCAACTTTCGAACGGGCCATACTCGAACTCAATCTCCCCGCAGCTCCGCCAGCCGGGCTTTTTTGTCCATGGCCCGCATCAGCGTTTCGCCGACCAGGACCGCGTCCGCCCCGATCTCCCGCAGACGCCGCACATCCTCCGGCCCGCGGACGCCGCTCTCCGAGACGAAGATCATTTCCGGCGGGACCAGCGCCCGCAGCCTGCGGCTGTTTTCCGTATCCACGGTGAAATCCCTGAGGTTGCGGTTATTGACGCCGATGATCCGCGCTCCCAGACGAACCGCCGTCTCCGTCTCCTTTTCATCATGCGCCTCCACCAGCGCCGACAGCCCCAGACTGCCGCAGACCGCCAGATAGTTCCGAAGCTGCGCCGGGTCCAGGATCGACACGATCAAAAGCACCGCGGACGCGCCCAGCAGCTTCGCCTCATAGATCATATACTCGTCCACGGTAAAATCTTTCCGCAAGCATGGGACAGACACCTCCGCCGCGATCTCCCGCAGATACGCATCGCTCCCCAAAAACCATTTCGGCTCCGTCAGCACGGAAATGGCGTCGGCCCCCGCCGCTTCATATTCTTTCGCGATCTGCCGGTACGGGAAGTCCGGCGCGATCAAGCCTTTGGAGGGAGACGCTTTCTTGCACTCGCAGATGAACGCCAGTTCCCCTTGCTTTTTCAGGGCTTTCTCAAACGCGAAGCTTCCTTTTTTCTGTGCCTCCGCCTGCCGCCGGATCTCCGCGAGGGGCGATCGTTTTTCCGCCTGCCTCACCCTCTCTCTGGCATGATCCGCCAGCTGATCTAAGATCGTCATACTGCCTGCCTCCCTGTCTGTACTCTGACGCAAAATTCCCCGCGGCGCCCTCACGAGTCCCAAGCCATTCTTTCAGGCCTGCGCCGCGGTTCTCCGGAAAACCGTCTAATTCTCCGGACGGTTGCTCACCTCGATCAGCTTCTCCAGCGTCTCCAGCGCTTTTCCGGAATCAATCAGCTCCACCGCCAGCTTCACGCCGCCGGCCATGCTCTCCGCCTTGCCGCCCAGATAGAGGGCCGCGCCCGCGTTCATCAGAACGGCGTTCCTCTTCGGTCCCTGCTCTCCGGCCAGGATCGCCCGGGTGATCGCCGCGTTCTCCTGCGGCGTACCGCCCACCAG
>CANQYH010000240.1 GCA_947628025.1 uncultured Lachnospiraceae bacterium
GCGGACATGGTATAGGCAAAACCTCCTTCAAAGATGGGGTAGACAGCGCAGCTGGCGCAGGGGAAGACGGCCCTGATCGAGGAGAACCTGGCCCGCTGCGGCTATACGCAGGCGGAGGTATCGGTCCACGACGCCCGCATCCCGGACGAGACGATGTTCGGGAGGGCGGATGTGGTACTGGCGGATCTGCCCTGTTCCGGCCTCGGCGTGACCGGTAAAAAGCCGGACATCAAGGCCAGGATCCGACCGGAAGACATCGGGGAACTGGCGGCGCTGCAGCGCGAGATCCTGTCTGTGGTCCGGCAGTATGTGAAGCCGGGCGGGACGCTGGTATACAGCACCTGCACCGTGACGAAAGAGGAAAATGAGGACAACCGGGACTGGTTCCTGCGGGAATTTCCCTTTGAACCGGCGGATATCCGCGGACGGCTGGAACCTTTCGGCGGGGAGCAGAGCCTGGCGGAAGGGTATCTCCAGCTTTTCCCGGGCCGGTACCCTTGCGACGGTTTTTTCCTGGCGGTGATGCGGAGAAAGACGGAGGCGTGAGCGTGTCTGGTTCCGGATGAAACGCGTGTCAAATGGGGATATTGACCGAGCATGGCGGGGCGTGAGCGTGCCCGGTTCCGGATGAAACGCGTGTCAAATGGGGATATTCACCGAGCATGGCGGGGCGCGTGAGCGCGTCCGGTCCCGGATGAAAAGACAGTCAGGAGGCGGGCCGCAGAGAAGCCACGTCTGCGAAAAACAGCCGGAAAGACGGTACGGCGGATCGGGAGACGGGAAAAAACAGCGGGAGGGAGGAGGAGCGACATGACAGCGGAAATGACAGACCAAAAGACGGACATCCGGTCCCTCAGCCGGGATGAGCTGACGGACGAGATGACGCGGCTGGGCCAGCCTGCCTACCGCGGCGGCCAGATCTTTCAGTGGCTGCACGGGAAACTGGCGTCCTCGTTCGACGAGATGAGCAATCTCCCCCTGTCCCTGCGCGAACGGTTAAAACAGGAGTATGAGCTGCGGCCGCTTCGCGCCGCGGAGGTGAAAGTCTCCGCGCTGGACGGCACGCGCAAGTATCTGTTTGCGCTCTCCGACGGCAATGTGATCGAGAGCGTCCTGATGAAGTACAAATACGGAAATTCCGTCTGTATTTCCTCTCAGGTCGGCTGCCGTATGGGCTGCCGCTTCTGCGCGTCGACGATCGGAGGCCGGGTCCGGGACCTTTCGCCGGCGGAAATGCTGGACCAGATCTATCAGATCCAGAAAAGTACGGGAGAGAGGGTCTCCCATGTGGTCATCATGGGCAGCGGGGAGCCCCTGGACAATTACGAAAACCTGCTGCGGTTCATCCGCCTGCTGACGGATGAGAACGGGTTCCGCCTGAGCCAGAGGAATATTACGGTCTCCACCTGCGGTCTGGTCCCGCAGATGCTGCGGCTGGCGGACGAGGGCCTGCCGGTCACGCTGGCGCTGTCGCTGCACGCTTCCAGCGACGAGGCGCGGAAAAAACTGATGCCGGTGGCCAACCGCTACCGCCTGCAGGAAGTCCTTGGGGCCTGTCATACATATTTTGAAAAGACGGGCCGCAGGGTCAGTTTTGAATACAGCCTCGTAAAGGGCGTCAACGACAGTCTCGCGGAGGCGTCGGCGCTGGCGGCTCTTTTGAAAGACCAGCACGGCCATGTGAACCTGATCCCGGTGAATCCGATCCGGGAAAGGGATTTCCGCCAGCCGGAGCGCAAAACCGTGGAGGCGTTTAAAAATTGTCTTGAAAAAAACGGGATTCATGTTACTATAAGAAGAGAGATGGGCCGCGACATCCACGGAGCCTGCGGTCAGCTCAGAAGAAGTTATATGGAAGAAAAGGAGTGATGAGGATGCAGGCATATGCACTTACGGACGTAGGCAGGGTCAGGACATGTAACCAGGATTATCTTTACTCCTCATCGATTCCGGTGGGAGATCTGGATAACCTGCTGATGGTGGCGGACGGTATGGGCGGCCACCGGGCGGGCGATTTCGCCTCCCGTTTTCTCGTAGAAAACCTGCTTACTTTTTTCAGACAGAGCCACGGCAGCGATCCGATCGCCCTTTTGCGGGCGGGGATCCACCGTGTGAATGGAGAACTATACGAAAAATCCGTGTCCAGTCCGGAGCTTTCCGGAATGGGGACCACGCTTGTGGCGGCTACGGTAAAAGATAATACGCTTTTTGTTGCGAATGTGGGAGACAGCCGTCTGTATTTGTTCAGAAATGGGGAGTTGTCCCAGATCACCAGGGACCATTCGTTTGTGGAGGAGATGGTCGCGCTGGGCCAGATGACCAGGGGCAGTAAGGAGTATATGGAAAAAAAGAATATCATCACGCGCGCCGTAGGCACGGACTGGCGGGTAGAGGTCGACTTTTTCAAAAAGGAACTGAAACGAGGCGACCTGCTTTTGCTGTGTTCCGACGGCCTGACGAATATGCTTTCCAACGATATGATAAAAAACGAGCTGAGCAAAAAAAGCCCGTTGAAAGATAAAGTAATCGGCCTGATCGCGTCCGCGAACAAGCGGGGCGGCAGGGATAACATCGCCATTGTTTTAGCGGACCCGCAGATAAGCGAGGTGGGAGCATGCTGAGAGCAGGAATGTTTCTGCAGGACCGCTATGAGATCCTGGAACTGATCGGTTCCGGGGGCATGTCCGACGTATATAAGGCCCGCTGCCACAAGCTGGACCGGCTGGTGGCGATCAAGGTGCTGAAAACAGAGCTGAGCAGCGACGCGGAGGCCGTGTCCAAGTTCCAGATGGAGGCCCAGGCGGCCGCGTGCCTTTCCCATCCGAATATCGTCAACGTATACGATGTAGTCGACGAGGGGAACCTCCATTACATTGTGATGGAGCTGATCGAGGGGATCACGCTGAAGAGCTATATCATTAAAAAGGGCAGGCTGGACTACCAGGAAGCGGTGGGGATCGCGATCCAGGTGGCCCAGGGCATTGCCGCGGCCCACGAGCAGCATATCATTCACCGGGACATCAAGCCCCAGAACATGATCATTTCCAGGGATGGAAAGGTCAAAGTGGCAGATTTCGGCATCGCCAGGGTCGTCACGGACCAGACCCAGGGGGGCGTGGCTGTAGGCTCGGTCCATTACATTTCGCCGGAACAGGCCAGAGGCGGCCACAGCGATATGCGCAGCGACATCTATTCGCTGGGGATCACGATCTACGAGATGGTGACGGGACGTCTGCCGTTTGAGGGAGACAGTACGGTGGCGGTGGCCCTGGCTCATGTGGAGGAGCCGATCACCCGGCCCAGCATCTACGAGCCCAATATTCCGGTGAGCCTGGAGAATATCATCCTGAAATGCACGGAGAAAAAGCCGGAGCGCCGGTATTCGTCCGTGACCGAGGTGATCGCCGACCTGCGGCGGGTGCTGGTGCGCCCCGACGAGAATTTTGTGACCATGGCGCCGGAGCTGGTTTACGACGACAATACGGTGCCCATCAGCGCCGAGGAGCTGCGGAGCCTGAACAAGGCGCATAAATCGTATCAGCCCACGGGCAGGAACGACGATGAGGATGACGAGGATTATATAGAGGATATGGACGACGTTCCGGACGGAAAACGGAGGCGCGGCGGGAGAGTGCGGCGCGGGATCGACGGTTTTCTGACCGGCATGGGGATCCTGCTGGCGGTGCTGGTCGTGGCCGTGGCGATCCTGGTCCTGGCCAGGCTGGGCGGTTTGTTCCGTTCTCCCGGCCTTTCGGAAACCACGCCCGCTCCGACGGAGACCACGACGGCGGAGGAAGAGTCCACACTGGCGGAGACGGAGATCCTGGCGCCCGACGCCACGAACCTGCCGGAGGATATGGCGGAGCGGAAGCTGAAAGACTATACGCTGGTCATGCACGTCTCCGAATATGTGGAGTCGGAGACGGTGGAGAAAGGCTATGTGATCTCCCAGGATCCGCCGGAGGGCACGGTCGTGAAGAAGTATTCGACGGTGGAGGTCGTGGTCAGCAGCGGCAACGGCCGGATCGATGTCGCCGCGCTGAAGCTGACCAATATGAAACAGGAGGATGCCGCGGCCCTGGTACGCCAGCAGGGACTGGAAGTGGAAGTGGCGGAAGAATACCATGATACGGTTCCGGCCGGAATGGTCATCCGCTATGAGCCGGAGGAGGTCAAGGCGGACGGCACGGTGGTGCTCTATGTGAGCCTGGGACGCGCGCCGGTCATGTGCCCGGTGCCGGATCTGTATAATATCAGCGAGGAAGAGGCCAGGCAGCGCCTGGAGGAGGCCGGTCTGAATCCGGGCGAGGTGACCCATGAATTCAGCGATACGATCCCGGAGGGATGCGTGATCAGCCAGAGTGCCGAGACCGGCGCCATGTTATTGGAGGGCAGCCAGGTTTCCTTTGTGGTCAGCGACGGTCCGGAAGCCAAGCCGGAGCCGCGGCGGATCGCGGCGATCAGCGAGGCATTCAATCTGGAGACGCTTCTGGGGCCGGGGGCCGCGGGAGCGACGCTGCGGGTGGAGATCCGCCTGCGCCAGGATGGGGACGAAGGTTCCGAGTATAAGACGCTGATGGACGCGGTGGAGCTGACCAGCGACGTGCTGCTACCCATCGAGTACAACGCCATCGAAGCGCTGATCCCCGAGGCGGAATACGGAGAGATCGAAGTGGTCAACGCGGATACCGGCGAGGTGCTGAAAGCCTACCCGATCCGGTTTTTCGAAGTGTCGGACCAGGCGGCGCCGGCTTCTATTATGTGCATGCCGCCGACGGAATATTGTATGAGTGCAGGGCGAAAGGGATCTTCCGCAGCCGGGGAGTCAAGCCGCTGGTGGGAGACGATGTGAGGATCTCGGTCCTGCGCAGCGACCCGCCGGAGGGCAATATTGACGAGATCCTTGAGCGGAAAAACGCGCTGATCCGGCCGGCCGCGGCCAATGTGGACCAGGCGCTGGTGGTTTTTGCGACC
>CANQYH010000241.1 GCA_947628025.1 uncultured Lachnospiraceae bacterium
TGGCAGGCAGCGTATAGGTCCGCGTCGAGGCGACCGAAAGCACCGTCTCGTTGGAAAACGCCGCCCGTCCGATCTTTGCCATATCATAGGCCGTCACATACTGATCGCTGTCGTTCAGCCCGGAAGGATTGGCAAAATGGCTCTCGGTGCAGCCCAGCTCCGCGATCTTTTGGTTCATCTTCTCCGCGAACGCGTCCCGGCTCCCGGCCACATGCTCCGCCAGCGCGTTGGCCGCCTGGTTGCTGGAACGCAAAAGCAGCGCGTAGAGACAGTCGCGCACGGAAAGCACGTCCCCCTCCTCCAGCGCCAGGGCGTTGCCGCTGCCCTCCTCCACGTCGTAGACCGCGGCGTGGGAAAACGTCACCATTTCGTCCAGGGAACCGGCCTCTTCCGCCACGATCAGCGCGGTCAGCAGCTTCGTAATGCTGGCCGGCGCATAAGCGGCGTGGATGTTCTGGCCGAAAAGCACCGTCTCCGAATCCATATCGGTCACGATCCCCGCTCCGGCCATGACGCCCGTATCCGCGGGCCACGCCGGCTTCGCCCAGACCGCGGACGGAAAACACTGCGCCAAAAGCAGGAACAGGATGCAGACCATCGCCGGCCCGTTTCTTTTTATCGTTCTTTGTATCAAACCGTATTCTCTCTTTCCGCCGGTTTTGCCCCGCCTTATCCGGCTTTCTCTGATCTATCCGGCGCGTATATCAGTTTATGATCCGCCGCACCGTCAGCATGCTCCGGTAAGTGGCGTTGCTCACGATGATGCCGACCCTGGAATTGCTGGCGTGGACGATCTTGCCGTCTCCGATATACAGCGCCACATGGCCGGGATAGCAGATGATGTCGCCGGGCTGCGCGTCGCTGTAGCTCACCTCCACGCCCACGAAACGCTGGTCGTAGGAGGTTCTGGGGATCGAGTACCCGAAATGCTTGTAGATGCTCTGCGTAAAGCCGGAGCAGTCGGTGCCGTTGGTCAGGCTGGTGCCGCCGTAGACGTATTTATTTCCCACAAACTGCAGGCCGTAATCAGCGATCTGCCGCCCCAGCTCCGTGCCGCCGACGGCTTTATACACCGTAGGAGCGCTCGTCGTATTCGTGCTGGTGGTCGAACCGGGCAGCGGCGCGATGGTCTGGCTGCTGTTGGCGGCGGCGATCTCCGCGGCCCGCCGGGCGGCTTCCTCCTCCTCGCGTCTGCGCCGCTCTTCCTCCTCACGCCTGCGCCGTTCTTCTTCCTCCGCCTGGCGGATCTGCTCGTTTTTCTCCGCGATCGTGCGGGTATACTCCGCGGCCGCCTGCTGGGCCCTGGCGTACTGGGCCTCGAAATCGGCGACTTTCTGCCTGCCCTCTTCGATCTTGGCCTCCAGGATCTCCTGCTGTTCCTTATATTCCAGCTGCATGGCCTCCATCTCGGCCATCTCGCTGTCCAGCTGCTCCTGGTATTCCTCCACCTGCCGCTTGGTCTCCTGGAACTCGATCAGCTTTTCCCGGTCGTAGCTGTAAATGCTTTCTATGTACTCGCTTTTATTCAAAAGCTCCGACATGCTCTTGACCTTTAAAAGCACATCCAGAAACTCCGTCTCACCCCGCTCATACATATATTTTATGCGCAGCTTCATGGCCTCATACTGTTCCTGCTCCCGCTGCTTTGCCGCCTCATAATCCGCCTGGGCCTGGGCGATCCGTTCCTCCTGGGTCTTCATATCCTCTTCCAGCAGAGAAATGACCATCAAAAGATCCGTCATCTCTTCGTTCAGCTGGTTGACCGCCTGCTGGGCCTGCTGGCGGTTGTTCTCCGCCTCATTGGCCTGCTGCTGCGCCTCGTTTAAGCCCTGCTGGGCCTCGTTCAGCTCCTGCTGCATCTCTTCCTTGGACGTGGCCAGAGCGGCGGCCGGCTGCGCCAAAAGCATCGCCCCCGCCAGCGCGGCGCAGAGAAACCGCCGCGTCCGTATATTCTCCCAACCGTTTTTCTTATGGCACATACTATCCCCTCTTTTGAACTGCACTTTCTTTCATCCTCTACATCCGGCCTCCGCGATTACCGCAAAGGCTTCGATGTCCGCCTGTACCGGCGGAACGTATAGCAAAGATTAAAATACGTGGCTTCCTCCGATTCCAGATCCAGCTCCCACTCCGGGTCCAGATCCAGGCTGCGGAGATACGTGTCGGCCTGATATACGTAATCGATCCAGGTGATGTGGGCCGTGCCGCAATAGGGCAGAAAGCTCTCATAGATCTCCGCTCCGCCGATGACGTACACATCCTCCGTCTGAAAGTCCTTTACCGCTTCCAGGGCCTCCTCCACGCTGCGGCAGACGACGGCGCCTTTTACGCTGTAATGCGGATTCCTGGACAGGACGATATTGGTGCGCTTATGCAGCGGCTGTCCGCCCGGCAGGCTCTCCAGCGTCTTGCGCCCCATGATGACCGCCTTGCCCACGGTCTCGTCGCGGAACATCTGCCGGTCCGCAGGGATCGACACCAACAGCCGCCCGTTCCGGCCGATGGCCCAGTTTTTATCCACCGCGGCGATCAGATTCATACGCTCTCCTCCTCTGCGGCCACGATCAGCTCTTTCCCGTAGGGCAGCGTCTCGATCCAGCCGCAAAACGTATGCCATTCCTCCAGCTTGTGGTTCCTCCTGGCGTAGTAGATATTGACCAGCGTCTCATAATTCAGCGTGCAGGTCCGCATCTGGTGATAGCTGGAGGGCAGAAGCTGGATCAGGTCGTACCAGTCTTCTTTTCGCTTCCCATCCATGTACCGCAGGCGGATCGTTTCCAGTTCCGCCACCAGTCCCTCCAGGATCCGAAGCCCATCCGCCGTCAGATGATCGTGACTGAAATCGTCGATGGAAAACGGCCGGCTGTGGATCTTGTGCATGGTGCTGGTGGAATTGGCGACCGTCGCCACCTTGTAGGTATCGTATTCTTTCCACCAATACAGCGGCGCGGTGATATCTACGGAAACAAAGACCTGCCGCAGAAACTTGCGGTGATCGCTGCCCGCCTGCCTGAGCCGCCTGGCCAGATCCAGATCGTTGGGGCCGAGGACAAAATTGCCCGCTTCGTCGAAGCCGCTGTCCATGCGCGCCCAGCTGTTCATGGGGTTCCTCGCCCCCCGCATGGCGTTCTCCAGATTCATCACGCTCGTCCGTTCCAGTCTGATCATCGTACTCTCCCCCGGCTTTCTTCTAGTTTATCATATATAACAGAGAATTGCAAATAGCTGCGGCCACATTGCTGCCGCCTTTTCGCCCGCGGGCCACGATGCAGGGAACCTCCGCAGTCAGGATCAGCTCCTTGGCCTGGACCACATTGACGAATCCTACGGGCACGCCGATGACCAGCCGCGGCCGGACCCTGCCCTCGCGAATCAGCTCGTAGAGCCGGATCAGGGCCGTCGGAGCGTTGCCGATGGCGTAGATCCCGTTCAGACCCAGCTTGGCCGCTTTTTCCATGCTGGCGCAGGCGCGGGTGGTCTGCCTTTCCCTGGCCGCGGCCGCCACGTCCCCGTCCGCCATAAAACAATGGACCGTGCTGCCGCAGCGCTTCAGCGCCGCCTTATTGACGCCGGCCATGGCCATGTTGGTATCGGTGACCAGCGGCGCGCCGTCCCGAAACGCCGCCAGCCCCGCCTCCACCGCCTGATGGGTAAACGTCAGCGTATCCGCATAGTCAAGATCCGCCGTCGTGTGGATGACCCGCTTGATGACCGGGGCCTGAATCGGATCCAGGACCCGCTCCCCCAGTTCCTCCGCAATGATCTCAAAGCTGCGCCGTTCGATCTCGGCGGGCAGCACCGCCTCCAGCCGCACCGGCCCCTCCGTCTCTCGTCCGTCTTTTCTGTTCATACGATTTGTCCGTCTTTCTGCAGGAAATGTTCCCCGTGTTCCGGTCTCCGCCGGTTCCGCGAAAACACATCCGGTCCATTATTCCGGCCGCTCAAGCCCCATCGCCGCATAGATCGCGTCCATATCCAGATGCCGCCGCAATGTGTCCGCCAGCCGGTCGTATTGTTCTTCCTTATATTTTTTATAGTCAAATGCGTGCGCCTGGCCGCGGGTCAATCCCTTGGCTGCCAGCAGGCTCTCCACCAGATGGTCCGCGACGCCCGGCGCGTCGAATATCCCGTGGACATAAGTTCCGCAACAGTTCCCGTCGGCCATGCCCTCCATTTTTAACGGCAGGGGCGCGTTTCCGCCATGTTCGGGCTCTTTCTGCTCCAGATACAGAAGCGGCAGCCGGCCCTCTCTGGCTTTCGTAACGCCCATATGGATCTCGTATCCCTCGATCACCTGGCCCGTCAGCCCGGAAAGCGCGCCCGCAACGTGTCCGAACGCCCCGGTCACCTGCGTGCGGATCTTCTCCGCCGTATAGACCGTGTCCGCCGGCAGCAGCTCCATCCCGCGCACCGCCGTCCGTCCGCCGGCGCTTTCGATCCCCTCCGCGTCCAGAAGCGTCATGCCCATCATCTGGTACCCGCCGCAGATGCCGAACACCGGCGTTCCCGCGGCCGCCAGCTTCAAAACCGCCGCCTCCAGACCGCACGCGCGCATCCACAGCAGATCGTCGATGGTATTTTTCGTCCCCGGAAGCAGGATCAGATCCGGATGTCCCAGCTGCTGCGCTTTCGCCACATACCGCAGATTGATCTCCGGCATACAGGAAAGAACCTGAAAATCCGTGAAATTGGAGATACGGGGCAGCCGGATCACCGCGATGTCCAGGCTTGGGACCGCGCCTGAGGCTCCCGCGCCGCCGCTTTCCGGCGAAAACCGTTCCGTCAGACTGTCCTCATCCTCCAGATCGACCTGCATATAGGGCGCCACCCCGACCACCGGGATCCCACACAGCGTTTCGATCATCCCGATCCCGGGATCCAGGATCGTCTTATCGCCGCGGAATTTATTGATGATCAGCCCCCGGATCCGGGCCTTTTCCTCCGGCTCCAGGAGCATCACGGTT
>CANQYH010000242.1 GCA_947628025.1 uncultured Lachnospiraceae bacterium
CCGCGCGATGTTCTGATTGAACACCCGGCCCTGGGGCGTCATGTAAAGGACCCGCGGCCGTTTTCCCAGACGCCTGCAGATATCCTCATAACAGTCGCAGACCGGCCCCGCCTGCATGACCATGCCCGCGCCGCCGCCGTAGGGAGCGTCGTCCACATAACGGTGCTTTTCCGTCGAGTAATCCCGAATGTTCACAGCCTCGACGGAGATCGCTCCTTTCTCCATGGCGCGGCCCGTGATGCTGGCGCCCAGCCCGTTCATCACCATCTCCGGAAACAAAGTCATAACGTAAAAATTCATACGGCATCTCCCTTTATCCGCCCCCGCACGGACAAAACCCTTTTTCGGAACCATATCCCGCAAAAGGTCCCTCCGCCGGAAACGCCCGCGGTCCTTACAGATCCAAAAGCCCGTCCAGTACGTGTACCGTGATCCGTCCGGCTTCCAGGTCCACATCCAGCACGCAGTCCCTGATCGCCGGGAGCAGCAGTTCTTTTCCCGTCTCCGTCTTCACCACGTATACGTCGTTGGCGCCGGTCTGCAGCACGTCCGTCAGCTCGCCCAGCCGCGCGCCCTCGTCCGTCACCACGTCCAGGCCGATCAGGTCGGCGATAAAATTCTCATCCGGCCCCAGTTCTACGGCGTTCTCGCGCGTGACCAGCAGGTCCCGGCCCTTATATGCCTCGATGTCCTCGATCCGGTCGATGCCTTTGAACTTGACGATCACCATATTCTTAAAAAAGCGGACCTGCTCCACTTCCAGCGGCTTTTGCTCTCTGCCCGTATCCAGAAGCACATCTTTCAGCTGACGGAAACGCTGCGCGTCGTCCGTCGTAGGAAATACTTTCACCTCGCCGCGAAGCCCATGGGTGGAAGTGATGACTCCGACCCGAAACGTCTGTTCCATCGCGTAATTCCTTTCTCCGGGCCCGGCCGGCGTCTCTGTCCGGCTCCTCCGCCCTGAAACATCCCCTTATGTGCAAAGAAAGGTAAGCGGCCTGTGCCATTTACCTTTCTCCCCACACTCAGTCGATATCTACGACTACTTTTTTCTCTTCCTTAGAGGCCGCCGCCTTTACTACGGAACGGATCGCTTTCGCAATCCTGCCCTGCTTTCCAATAACTTTGCCCATGTCGGAAGGAGCCACTTTTAATTCCACGATGGTCTCTCCATCCTTCTCAGTTTCGGTGACAATCACTTCCTCCGGGTGTTCCACCAGAGCTTTCGCCATAACTTCCACTAACTCTTTCACAATCGTTCACCTCAATTACTGGATGCCGGCAAGCTTCAGGAGCTTCGCAACTCTGTCTGTCGGCTGTGCGCCTGTGGATAACCACTTTTTCGCTGCTTCTTCGTCGAATTTGATCACGCTGGGTTCCTTGTTGGGATCATAGTAACCGATCTCCTCAATGAATTTGCCGTCCCTGCTGGATCTGGAATCCGCGACTACAACTCTATAAAAGGGCGCTTTTTTCTGGCCCATTCTTCTAAGTCTGATCTTTACTGCCATGTCTGTTTCACCTCCTTATCGAAAAATGATATATGCAAAAGCAAATAGGATCTGCTCTGCTATCGCTCTCACGCCGCCGGTCCGCAGCCTGTCTTAAAACGGCAGCTTCATCTTTCCGAGCATACCGCCCAGGCCGCCCATCATACCGCTCTTTTTGCCTCCGCCCATCATGCCCGGGAGCTGTTTCATCATCTTGCGCATCTGCTCGAACTGCTTGACGATCCGGTTGACCTCGCTGATCTGGACGCCGGCGCCTCTGGCGATGCGCTGCTTGCGGGAGGGATTTAAGATCGACGGGTTCGCCCGTTCCTCTTTCGTCATCGAGAGAATGATCGCCTCGACCCGCGCCATCGCGGACTCATCCACTTCCAGGTTCCCTTTCATCTGGGACATGCCGGGCATCATCCCCAGGATGCTGTTCATGCCGCCCATCTTTTTGATCTGGCGCATCTGCTCGAGGAAATCGTCGAAATCAAACTCGGCCTTGCGCAGCTTCCGGCTCATCTCCCTGGCCCGGTCCTCATCGATCTCCATCTCCGCTTTCTCGATCAGAGACAGGACGTCTCCCATTCCCAGGATCCGGGAAGCCATGCGGTCCGGATAAAACTGCTCCAGATCCGACAGTTTCTCGCCCATGCCGACATACAGGATCGGCCGCCCGGTCACGGTTTTGATGGAAAGCGCCGCGCCGCCGCGGGTGTCGCCGTCCAGCTTCGTCAGGATCACGCCGTCGATGCCGATCTTGCTCTGGAACGTCTCCGCCACATTGACCGCGTCCTGGCCGGTCATGGCGTCCACCACCAGGATCGTCTGGTACACGTCCACCGCCGCCTTGATCTCCTGAAGCTCCTGCATCATGTTCTCGTCGATGTGCAGGCGGCCGGCTGTGTCGAGAATCACCACGTTGCAGCCGTTTTTCCTGGCGTGTTCGACCGAGGCCCTGGCGATGTCCACGGGACTCACGCTGTCTCCCATGGTGAACACGGGCACGCCCTGCTTCTCGCCGTTGATCTGCAGCTGCTGGATCGCGGCCGGACGGTACACGTCGCAGGCGGCCAGCAGCGGTTTGCGCCCTTTGGCTTTCAGTTTCCCGGCGATCTTGGCCGCGGTCGTCGTCTTGCCGGCGCCCTGCAGGCCCGCCATCAGGATCACCGTGACCTCGCTGCCGGGTCTCAGCGCGATCTCTGTCGTCTCGCTGCCCATCAGGGAGACCAGTTCCTCATGGACGATCTTGATCACCATCTGGCCGGGAGTCAAGCTGTTCAACACATCCTGCCCCACCGCGCGGGCCTGGACGGAGTTCACAAACTGCTTCACGACCTTAAAGCTGACGTCCGCCTCCAAAAGAGCCATCTTGACCTCTTTCAGAGCCGCCTTGACGTCCGCCTCGCTCAGACGGCCTTTGCCGCGCAGGTTTTTAAATACATTCTGCAGTTTGTCCGACAAACTCTCAAACGCCATAGCTTCCTCCTTACAAATCCATGATGTCGCCGGCGATCCGTTCGATCTCGTCGATCAGGCCGAAGTCCCCTCCGCTCCGGTAATCCTCCGCCAGCTGCCGGATCTGTCCGACCTTTTCTCTGGTCAGACGGAACTTCTCCACCAGCCGCAGCTTCTCCTCGTACGATTCGAGGATCCGGTCGCAGCGCTTCACCAGATCATGGACGCCCTGCCGGCTGATCCCCAGCTCCTGGGCGATCTCCCCCAGCGACATATCATCGAAAACCACGTCCTCATAGATCTGACGCTGCCTCTGAGTCAGCAGCTCTCCGTAAAAATCGTAAAGCATGGCCTGTTCGCCGATCGCTTTCATACGCACTCACCTGTGCTATCATACAAGATATTTTTACTAGTGTCAAGTGTTTTTACTTTACATCTGCGAATTTTTAAGATCTTTAAAGCTTTTCCACTCACCGGCCGGCCAAAAACGCTGCCGCCGCATTTTCCCCCGCGGGTTTTCAGTAAACCAGCTCCGGCTTCCCGGTATCCAGCGTGGCCGTCCTGCCAATGGGGAAGATCGCGTGATTGCTGCCGTGGCCGAAATCGTCGCAGTAAACGACCGGGATCCCGTACCGTTCTCCCAGCCTCCTGAGCCGCGCCAGAAGTTCCGGATGGGGGTCGTCGGAATAATTGCCGAAGATCAGTCCCGCCACCGATCCCATGAACCCGCTCAGTTCGATGTGGGTCAGCATCGCGCTGACGTAGGCCACGCCGCCGAATTGTTCATGATCCTCGATAAAAAGAATATATTTCTTGTCCCAATCGATCGGGAAATAGCGGCTCCCCAGCATCAGCGCCACGTTGCGGGCGTAGCCGCCCACCAGGATCCCCGTCCCGACGCCTACGGTCTGCACCTGCCACGGGCTGTTGGGAACATGTTTTGCGGCCGTCCCCTCCACCAGGTGGCTCACAAACTGCCGCTCATCGTAATCGGAAATATCCTCGAACAGGCTGGGCGACTGGCCGTAATAGGTCTCCAGCCTCGTCACGGCCCATACCGCGTTCAGGATCGTGGTCCCGTCGCTGAACCCGCAGATCCGCTTCGGATTCCTGCGGATCGCATCATAGTCAATGTAAGGCAGCAGTTCGTTGCTCCCCTCGCCGCCGCCAAAGAAAACCAGCTCCACGGTCGGATCGGCAATCAGCTGGTTAAAGTCCGCCGCCCTCTCCCGCGGGGAAGCCAGATACCCGTACGTGTCCTTATACAGATTCTCCGCCTCCACCACCCGGTAGCCTTTCGCCTGCAGGCCAAGGATGATCCTATGGTACCTTTCCCGGTCTGCGATATGGCTGGGGGAACAGATGCCGACCGTTCCTCCCGGCGATAAACATTTTGCGATCATTTCAATCCCCTCCTGCATATAGTAAACGGCCCCTCTCCAAGGCTCCTGAGATCAGTATAACATTCCCGCGGCGTTTCTTCAATAAGCAACCGGCTCGCCCGTTCCTGCACAAAAAAGAAGCGAGGATCCGTCGCGTTCCGCCGCTTCTTTTTCTTTCTCCATTTTCTCATACTTATCCGTTTGTTCCCGGCGCTTTTCGTTTCGCCCGGAAAACGCCCCTCTTCTTTTTATCCTGTTCCATCTTTTTGCGGCCCTGTCATTTGACCGCATACAACCGCGAAGTGATAACCGCTTCTACCTGGGACACCGGGATCCCCAGCGGGATCGCCAGTTCTCCGTAAAGGTTCTCTTTCGCTTTCTTCATATAACGCTCATCTACCTCTGTGAGACGTTTTCCCCGTTTCATGCGGTCCCTTTTGCGCAGATACAGCCCTTTGATGATGGCGACCCAGACCCGGCAGTCGCAGGTCATCAGGGCCTCCTTATACCGGTTCTCACGCTGCTTATCCTCCGTGATCCCCAGACTCTCGATCTCCTCAAGCCTGTTGATCAGATCGTTGGCCTCCTCGCTGGTCATGATCCGGCGCATCACATTTTTATTTCC
>CANQYH010000243.1 GCA_947628025.1 uncultured Lachnospiraceae bacterium
TCTGAAGATGCTGACCAGGAACATCGCTTCCGAGTACGGCGAATACAATATCCAGTGCAACGGCATTGGGCCCGGCTATATCGCGACGCCGCAGACCGCGCCGCTGCGTGAGAAGCAGCCCGACGGTTCCCGGCATCCGTTCGATCAGTTCATCGTCTCCAAGACGCCCGCGGGACGCTGGGGCGAGGCGGAGGATCTGGGCGGCCCGGCCGTATTTCTGGCTTCCGACGCTTCCGACTTTGTCAATGGGCAGATCCTGTACGTGGACGGCGGGATCCAGGCCTATATCGGCCGTCAGCCCTCATAAGCCGCAGGCCATCTTGTGCGGCGGGATGGGACAGAACCATCCGCATCCGCTTTCCGTATAACGTTTCTTCCTATGAATATTATGAACCAGGAAATACCGGTGGGGCCTTAGCGCCGCACCGGTATTTTCTGGTTACTGTGAAATATATCCGGAGGCCCCTTTTGGGAACAAATGCTTTCTTTGTTCCCGGGATCCTCGAAAATAAAATACCCGAAAACCTGAATCTTCTCAGGTTTTCGGGCGGACAAACATCTGCGGGAAATGGGACTTGAACCCACACGATCATACAATCACTAGATCCTTAGTCTAGCCTGTCTGCCAATTCCAGCATTCCCGCGAACGGTCATAGTATAGCACAGTTTTGGCGATCTGGCAACTTATTTTTGAAAAAAGTTTTTGCACCGAGATCCCTGAAATACATACAATAGCGCGGCTGCCGGAATCGCTTTCAGGGATTGTTTTCGGAGGAGAAACATGATAAAATGAAGTGCGAAGGGAAAGAGGGGTGAAACAGAAATGAAAAAATGGTATCTGTTTGCAGCGGCGGCGCTGGTGATACTGGCGGTGTGCCTGGTCCCGGTCCTGACCGGAAAAAACGGAGAGACCGGATCGGAAACTACCGTGTCGGAGGAAGAGACGGCCGCGGCGACAGTCCCCGCGACGGAAACGGAGGAGGAGACGGAAACCGAGACCGAAACGGTCCCTGCGACGGAGCCGGTCACGACGGAGGAGGAGACGGCCGTGGCCGAGGAGACCCAGGCCTATGTCTCGCCGGTGGATTTTGAGAGTCTGGCCGCGGAGAATCCGGATGTGATCGCCTGGATTCATGTGGACGATACCCGGATCGACTATCCGGTCTACCAGTCGGATGACAATGAGTATTATCTGCACCATGACCCCTATGGGAACGAAACCACAGCCGGGTCAATTTTTCTTGACTGCGACAGTTCTGCCGATTTTGTAAGCCGCAACAATATCCTCTACGGCCACCATATGAAGAACGGCTCCATGTTTAAGGACGTGATGAAATTCCGCGACGAGGATTTTTTCAAGACCCATCCATATTTTACGATCTATACGCCCCAGCGGGAGATACATCTGAAAGCGGTCGCCTGCTATTACGCGGTCAGCGATTATGAACTGCGCAGGAATTCATTTACGGGCCAGTACGCCTTTGACCGGTACGTGGAGGCGTCCGTCGGCAACTGCAGTTTCGCGGAGCCCATAGAGTATCCGGTGAAAGCGATCTATTCGCTGGTGACCTGCAGCTATGAGGTAAACGACGCCCGCACGATCCTGATCGCCGTGGAGGTGGACGAGGATGGCAACCAGATTCCGCCGGACGAGGCGTTCCTGGAGAGGATCGCTCCGGCAGAGCGGGCGGTTCTGGCCCGGGAGGTGAACAGTAAGTGGAACAGCGCCGTCCGGCTGACTTCCCGTCCGGAGCTGCGGTGAGACGCGTATGGCTGTTTTGCTGAAAGAAATATGGTAAGCGTGGAAACTTTTTGACAAATCTGGCGAAAGATGCCTGAATTGTGAGGTTTTTCTTGACATTTTGCAGAACAGGTGATATATTCGCTCAAAAGATACCCGCTGTACGGGAATGGTGATCCGGCGGGAGACAGGGGTGAGAGTATGAATCTGATCTATGGTATTGACGACAGGCCGAAGCCGGGAGAGATCCTCCTTTTTGCGATCCAGCAGCTTTTGGCGATCATGGCCGCTACCATCGCGGTTCCTGCGGTCGTCAACAGTTCCGGGGAGATCGCGGCGATCTTCGGCAGCGGGACGCAACTGTCCTCCGCGGCTGCCATTTTCGGAGCGGGCGTAGGCACGTTTGTGTATCTGCTGTTTACGCGGAGCAAGAGCCCGGTATTTTTGGGCAGTTCATTCGCGTTTATCGGTTCCATGATCAGCGCCTTTACCGGCGCGGCGTCCATGGCGGCCGGTTACTGGGGACTGATCATCGGAGCGGTCATGGCGGGACTGGTCTATGTGATCCTGGCGCTGGCTGTCCGGTTCGCGGGCGTCAGATGGATCGACCGGCTGATGCCGCCCGTTATCATCGGTCCTACCGTGGCGATCATCGGACTTTCCCTGGCGGGAAACGCCGTGGGAGACCTGACGAAATCGAGCGTGGAGGGCGGAAGCGTCTATGTGGCGTTACTCTGCGGCCTGGTGACGCTGAGCGTGACGGTCCTGTGTTCTACCTATGGAAAGAAGATGGCGAAGTTGATCCCGTTCATTCTGGGGATCCTCGCCGGCTATGCCTGCGCCTCGGTCTTCGCGCTGATCGGCAGGGCGACCGGCAACGCCGCTTTGATCGTGATCGATTATTCAGCGTTTCAGGGCGTGAAGCTTCTGGAAGCGCCGGATTTCACATTCTTAAAAGGCTCCGGCCTGCGCGACATCACCGGGCCGTATCTGGTGACGCTGTTTACGGCTTATGTGCCGGTGGCGTTCGTGGTCTTCGCGGAGCATCTGGCGGATCACAAGAACCTGTCCCATATCATCGGCACGGATCTTTTGGAGGAGCCGGGCCTTACGAGGACGCTTTTGGGCGACGGCGTGGGTTCCATGGCGGGCGCGTTCTTCGGCGGCTGCCCCAATACGACCTATGGAGAATCCATCGGCTGCGTGGCGATCACCCGCAACGCTTCCGTGATCTCCATCTGGGGAGCGGCCTGCCTGTGTATCTTCGTCAGCTTTATCGGCCCTCTGATGGCGTTTTTGCAGACGATCCCCAACTGCGTCATGGGCGGTGTCTGCGTAACCCTGTACGGGTTCATCGCCATGAGCGGATTCAAGATGCTGCAGAGCGTGGATCTCAACAAAAACCGCAATCTGTTCGTGGCGTCGATCATTTTCATCACCGGCGTCGGCGGCCTGTCCGTCAGCTTCGGACCGGTGGAGATCCGCACCGTAGCCTGCTCGCTGATCCTGGGTATCCTGGCGAACGCGATGCTTTCCAGGGAAAAAGAAGAGCCGGTGAAAGAATAACAGAATGAATTCGGGCTGCCGTACCTTTAGCCGCATGTGAAATGAGCGGAAAATGGGGACGGCAGCCTTTTTTATTTGAAAATATCCTGTTGTCACATTTTTCTGTTCTCTGCGCCGGATTAGGGGCGGCGTCCGGATCGCTAAGGGATTCAGCGGAATCTGGTTTTTGAGAAGTGCCTTTTTGACCGCGGTTCGCGCCGCCGGCCTTTGAAATGGGAGCGGCTGTTATGGCCGGTCAGAGGGGGTGGGCAGAGGTCAAAAATGTCGTAGAGTGGCTTACTCTACGACACGTCTTAAACCGTCCTATTTCTTACTTCCATATGGATTCTACTAGAGAAAGTACCATTTGTCAATAAGAATCATGCAATTTCAGCAGCCAATATTGTCCTTTCCTGACGGGATATCCCAGATATTTTGACGGAAAACCGCAAAAATCCGCGGAATAAGCCGTCAAAATAAGCCGTCAGATAAGCCGTCAGTCTCCTATATAAATTCCTGTCTCTCCGATCTGTTTTCTCAAGGCTCCGGAGTCCTTTTGGCGGTCTTGCGAATCGAAAAAGCCCGGATCGCCGCCATTTTTTCTTAAAAACCATATCGTTCCGATCCCCGTTTGCTTTGGACTTCAAGGACTTTGCTGCAAGCAGGCAGGTCGAAACGCGCTAGCTCTTTTCTTCCTATAAGCCGTCAAATGCGCCGTCAGCCGCGGCAATTTTTCCAGCAAATATCTGAAAAAACAGGGGCGTGTCGTAGAGTAAGCCACTCTACGACAGCAGACTGGACCGGAACCGTTTATTTCCACCGACGACAAAACCAGGATGGGATTCGTGAGCCCCGAGACGACGTTTCCCTGAGAGGGGTCATAACGGCCATGGCAAGGTCCGGAGCGGGTATATTTGTGTATCTGCTCTGAGGGCTCTGTATTGGCGCCGCGCACCCGAGCTGTTCGGAAAGGACGGGACGGGATGGCGGAGCCTGCCCTTTCGGAGCGGCTGGGAACGACATCCTGCGTAAGAACAAAAGATTGAATGAGAGAAAGGGAGCGGCAGACATGCTGTGGTACGTGATACAGACTTATACGGGGCAGGAGCAGAAGCTGGTGAAACTGGTCGGCGAGATCGTCCCGAACGAACTGTACGGGGAATGTTTTGTGGCATATCATGAGCAGCTCCGCTGCAGGAAGCAGGAGAACCAGGTGCATGTGGAAAGGCTCTTCCCCGGCTATGCGTTCATCACGTCGGAGGATCCGGAGGAGCTGTTCCGTTATCTGAGGTTCGTCCCGGCGATGTCGAAGCTGATGACGGCTGGCGAGTTCGTGTTCACGCCGCTGGAGCCAGAGGAGGCGGGATTTCTGGGAAAGATCCTGGACGCGGATCATGTGGTGCGGCTGTCCTACGTGGCGACGGACGGGAGGGACCATGCCATGTACTTGTCCGGGCCCCTAGAGGCCTGCGGGGAAAGGGTGCTGAGGTACCATTTCCGCCAGAGGTACGCGTCGGTCCGTCTGAACGTGGCGGGGCAGGAGAAAGAAGTCCGGATGGGGATCATCCTGAACGACGATATCCGCAGGGAGCTGGCGTACGGGAGGGTGGAGGCGGCGGTCGAGAAGCCGGAAAGGTATACGATCCCGGAGTTGACAAGAGACGCC
>CANQYH010000244.1 GCA_947628025.1 uncultured Lachnospiraceae bacterium
AAGTGATCGAAAGTCTGGGAGGCGACAGCGAGGCGTACGCTATCCTGGGCGGGGACACGGGAGAGAAGCTGCGGAGAATGCTTTCCGGCTGCAGGTTCACGCTGGAGAGTATATGGACGGACCGCGCGACCAGGACGAATACGAAAGTAGTGGATCCGGTCCTGCATACCAATACCGATATCAATGAACCCGGCGGCTGTCCGGACGGACGGGCGCTGGAGGAATTGAGACGGAGCCTGGAGGCGAAGCTTGAGGAGGGCGACATCCTGGTGCTTTCGGGAAGCGTTCCGGCCGGAGTGGACCGGGGGATCTACAGGGATCTGGCCCGGATGGGCAAGGAGCGGGGCGCAAAAGTTTTTCTGGATGCGGACGGCCCCTTATTCAGCGAGGGAGTCGAGGCGGTTCCTTTTTTGGTAAAGCCGAACCAGTATGAGCTGGCGCAGTATTTCGGCAGACCGGTCGGAACGGAAGAGGAGATCCTGGAAGCGGGCAGGGAGCTTCTGGAAAAGGGTATAAGCGTGGCGCTGATCTCTCTGGGCGGCGACGGAGCGGTCATGTGCTGCGGCGGCGGATGGATCCGGGCGGAGAGCTTGTCCGTACCGGTGGCCAGCACGGTAGGAGCCGGCGATTCCATGGTAGCCGCTTTCGCTTATGCGCTGGATCAGGGAATGGATTTTGAAAGCGCGTTTCGCCTGTCTGTCGCGGCCGGTTCGGCGGCCGTTACCTGCTCAGGCTCCCAGGCTCCGGACGCGGGGCTGGTACGGGAACTGTGCGGACAGGTGAAGCTGCGCGGAGGGAATGGTTGAAAAAGCTTGATTGGAGGTTGGAAGATGAAAGCAAAAGCGGTGCGCCTTCACGGCGCGAAGGACCTGCGGCTGGACGAGTTTGAACTGCCGGAGATCAAGGACGACGAGATCCTGGTCAAGGTAGTGTCGGACAGCATCTGCATGTCCACTTACAAATGCGCGATCCTGGGAAAAAAACACAAGCGGGTGCCGGAGGATGTGGACACGCACCCGGTGATCATGGGCCATGAATTTGCCGGGGATATCGTGAAAGTGGGTAAACTGCATCAGGATAAATTTAAGCCCGGCATGAAGTTCGCCCAGCAGCCCGCCCTGAACTATAAGGGCAGCATGGCTTCGCCGGGATATTCCTATGAGTTTTTCGGCGGGGACACGACCTACTGCGTGATCCCTCCGGAAGTCATGGAGCTGGGATGCCTGATGGAATATACCGGCGACGGGTACTATGAGGCGTCGCTGGCGGAGCCCATGTCCTGCAATATCGGGGCGTTCCACGCCTGTTACCATACGAAGATGGGCAGCTACCATCATGAGATGGGGGCGAGGAAGCAGCAGGCGATGGCGCTTCTGGCCGCAGCGGGCCCGATGGGGCTGGGCGCGCTGGATTACGCGCTTCACGGACCGTACCAGCCGCGTTTGCTGGTCGTGGCGGATATCAATGAGGAGCGCCTGGAGCGGGCAAAGAAGCTGTTCCCGCCGGAGGAGGCGGAAAAAGAGGGCGTGCGCCTGGAATTCGTGAACACGGCGAAGCTGGAAGATCCGGCCGCGTATATGAAAGAACTGAATGGCGGAAAGGGATATGACGATGTGTTCGCCTACGCGCCGGTGGAGACGGTGGTAGAGCTGGCGTCGGCCATCCTGGGCCGGGACGGGTGCCTGAATTTCTTCGCGGGACCGACGGACACGGAGTTTTCCGCCAAGATCAATATGTACGACATCCATTATAATTCGGCACACGTCATGGGGACGACCGGAGGAAATACCGACGATATCAAGGAATCCCTGAACCTGTCGGCGTCGGGCAGGATCAACCCGGCCGTCATGGTTACGCACGTAGGGGGCCTGGATGCGGCCGCGGAGACGACGCTGGAGCTGCCGGGCATACCCGGAGGGAAAAAGCTGATCTATACGCATATCCAGATGCCGCTGACGGCGATCGACGATTTCGCGGAGCTGGGCGAGACGGATGAGCGTTTCGCGAAGCTGGCGGAGATCTGCGGCGAAAACCAGGGGCTCTGGTGCGCGGAAGCGGAGAAGTACCTGCTGGAGAACTGGGAGAATATAGACTGAGCCGTGACGGGAACGGTGAGAAACGATGAAAGAACCGAAAGAAATGAAAGCAGTCGTTTTCGATATGGACGGCGTGATGTTTGACACGGAGGCCGTGTCCGTGAAAGCCTGGGACTATGCAGGAGAAAAGCTGGGGCTGGGCAAATGCGGATATATGACGGTCCGGCTCATCGGGACCGGCGGGAACCTGAAAGAGCGGATCGTCCGGGAGGCGTTCGGCGGCCGTTACGGCTGGGAGGATTTCCGGCCGTATCTGAAAGAATTTCGGAAACAGTATTATCAGACGCACGAGCTTCCGGTAAAGAAAGGGTTATACAGGTTACTGGATCATCTTCAGGCGGAGGGATTCCGGATGGCTGTCGCTTCCTCTACGCCGCAGCGGGGAGTGGAGAGCAATCTGGAAACAGCGGGGGTGCGGAAGTACTTCGGCGCGGTAGTCGGCGGAGACATGGTAGAGAATTCAAAACCGGCTCCCGACGTGTTCCTGAAAGCCTGCGAGCTGCTGGGAGAGGAGCCGAAACGCTGCTATGTTCTGGAGGATTCCAAATACGGCCTGCTCGCCGCCCGCGACGCCGGCTGCCGCGTCTGTATGGTCCCGGATCTATGGCAGCCGGACGAAGAAGTAAAAGCGTTCGTAACCGGGATTTTTCGGGATCTGGACGCGTTCCGGGAGTATCTGATCCGGGAAGCGGAGGCTGCGGTCTGAAAGAGGCGGCGCTTCCGGAACAAAAGCGATTTTCTATTATATGAAAACGGCGGTCCGCGGCGGCGCACGGTTCGGAAAGACCGGGAGCGGGCCCTTGGCTCTGACAGGCAGGATTTTGCGTCTGAGCCGGCGGCAGGGAGCGCGGCCGCCATGCGGACAGCGGGAAGGAGAAGATGAGAATGAAAAGCGCGGTATTTTACGGCAGACACGACCTGCGGATCGAGGAAAGCCCCATTCCGGAGCTGGGACCGCGGGATGTGCTGATCCAGGTAAAAGCGTGCGGGGTCTGCGGTACCGACGTACATATTTATGAGGGCGATAAGGGCGCGGCGGACGTGACGCCTCCTACGATCCTCGGACATGAGTTTTCCGGCGTGATCGTGGAGACGGGGGCCGAGGTAAAAAAGTATAAAGCGGGCGACCGGGTCTGCGTCGATCCGAACCGCTACTGCGGGGCCTGCGATCCCTGCAGGAACGGAGCCGCACATTTTTGCGAGCATATGATCGGGTACGGGACGACGGTGAACGGCGGCTTCGCGGAGTATTGCGCGGTGGATGAGCGCCAGATCTATCTTCTGGGCGGGCATACCACGTTTGAGCAGGGGGCCATGACGGAACCGGTCGCCTGCTGCCTGCACGGGATCGACCAGTGCGGGATCCGGCCCGGCCATCAGGTGGTGGTGATCGGCGGCGGGATGATCGGTCTGCTGATGCTGCAGCTCGCCAGGCTGGCTGGCGCGGCGAAAACGGCCCTGCTGGAACCGGTAGAGAGCAAACGCCAGGTAGGGAAAGCGCTGGGGGCCGACGTCTGTATCGATCCTCTCCGCCAGGACGCGAAAGAGGAACTGAAAAAAGCGGGCTTTACCTGGATCAATACGGTGATCGAATGTGTGGGGCGGACTTCCACCGTCGAACAGGCGATCGAACTGGCGGACCATCAGGCGGTGGTGATGATGTTCGGACTGACGAAGCCGGATGAAACGATCGCCCTGAAACCGTTTGAGGTCTTCCGCAAAGAGCTGGTGCTGAAAGCTTCCTATATCAATCCGTACACGCAGAAGCGCGCGCTGGACCTGATCGATTCCGGCCGCCTGGATGTGTCGGGCATGGTCTGCGAGGTATGCGGCCTTGAGCGCCTGGAAGCGGTCCTCAGCGATCCGGCGCTCAGAGCGAAAGGAAAATATATCATTTCGCCGGAAAAATAATACGAAAACGAAAAAAGAAAAGGAGACATTATGCGTCCGGGAATCAATACTGCTACGGCGGGCGTACCGAAGCCGGTTCCTCCCCATATGGAGGAGGCGGAGGCCGTCCGTATCCTTTACGAATACGGTTTTACTTCGATGGATTTTTCTTTAACCAATACCACGAACCCGAACCAGCTGCTCCAGGCCGACGACTGGCAGGAGCGGGCGGACCGGGCCGCGGAAGCCGCAGCCCGATACGGCATGCGTTTTTCGCAGGTCCATCTTCCGTTCCATAAGCACGGATCGGTGGCCCTGGACCCGCGTTTCGCGGAGCCGGGATTCGCGCAGCATTATGACGAATGTACCCGGCGGGCCTATAAGATCGCCGCTATGGTAGGCGCTCCGTGGGCCGTGTTCCATTGCCTGGACAGCGTCAAAGAGCGGACGGACCGCGAGGAAGCGTTTCAGCGCAACCACGAATATTTTGACGCGTTTGTCGAGTTCGGGATCCAAAACGGCGTCGGAACCGCGTTCGAAAACATGATCCGCGTAAATCCCAGGACCAATCCCCGCCCCCGCTATACCGAGGAGCCGGACGAGCTGATCGAGTACGTGGACAGTTATCGGGACCCCATGGTCGGGATCTGCTGGGACTTCGGCCACGCGCACCTGGCGAGGGTGGAACAGCCCGCTGCTCTGCGCAAGATCGGGAAACGCCTGAAATGCGTGCATGTCGACGACAATCTGGGGGCGTTTGACGATCATCTGCTTCCGTTTTTCGGAGGGGTGCAGTGGCAGGACATCATACCTGTCTTGGCGGAGATCGGTTATACGGGGGAATGTTCGCTCGAGATCAAGAAAATATCTCCCCGCGCGCCGGAAACGCTTCAGGAAACGTTCATGCGCGCCGCGAACCTGAGCTGTCGCTGCCTTTGTGATCTCTAT
>CANQYH010000245.1 GCA_947628025.1 uncultured Lachnospiraceae bacterium
CAGCCCTCAACCCTTCCCTTATACTCCAGCCAGGCCCTGCACACCTCCGGATAATTGGTGATCACCCCGTCGCAGCCCCAGGCGTAAGCCTGTTCCAGCTCCGCCATCTGATTGATGGTCCAGACGTTGATCCCGACGCCGTTTTCCTTGCAGCTGGCTACGATCTCATCCGTCAGTCCGCCGAAGCCCGGATGGTAATACTCGAACCCGTATTGTTTACAGTAATATCCCGCGTTCCCGATCCCTTTGTTGCCGATCAGTGCGCCGCAGGGGATCTCCGGCGCCAGTTCTTTCGCTTTCAGAAGCGACACGTGGTTGAACGAAGAAAACATCGTCTTCGTTTCAAGACCGAACGCCCGGATGATCTCGATCGTGCTTTTTTCCAGTTCCTCGTAATAATAATTGCCTGTCTTTAACTCGATGTTCGTGCAGATCCCTTCCGCGGACGCCCACCGGCAGTATTCCTCAAACGTCGGGATGGATTCCGCGCCCAGGCCCGGATACAGCGCGGACGCGTTAAACTTTTTCAGCTCTTCATATGTAAAATCTCTCACGTTCCCGCATCCGTCCGTCGTACGGTCCACTTTTTCGTCGTGAATGACTACCACTACGCCGTCTTTCGTTTTCTGCACGTCCAGCTCCATCCACCGGCACCCGGTCGCCGCGGCTTTCTGAAACGCCAGCATCGTATTTTCCGGATATCTGCCGCTGTAGCCTCTGTGAGCCATCACTACCATTTTTTCTACCACTCTCTCTTTCTGAATTTCCCGCCCGCCGGTCATAGGCTGCGGACAGGGGTTCATGGCCTGTTACTTCATCGCCGCTTTGGAATATCCGGTCAGCATGTATTTCTGGAAAATGAAGAACAAGATTACCACCGGCAGGATCGCCACCACCGCGCCGGCCATGATCTCGTGGTTGTTCATCGTGCCCTGGCCCGCAAACGTGTTCTTTAACATCGCCAGTCCGATCGTCAGCACGCGCCGCTTCTCATTCTTCGCGATGATCTTGGGCCAGAAGTAACTGTTCCAGCCGTTGGTAAACGTCACCAGCGTGACCGTGAACAGGGTCGAACGGCACATGGGAGCCAGGATCTTGGTGATGATGCCGACCCGCCCCAGTCCGTCCACCTTGGCCGCGTCCACATAGCTGTCGTCGATGGCCTTAAACGTCTGGCGCAGCATGAAGATGTAGTACGGCGAGACCAGCGACGGCAGGATCAGTCCCAGAAACGTATCGGACAGTCCCCAGTTGGCGCACATGATGTAGATCGGGATAAATGTGACCTGGCTGGGGATCATCAGCGCGCCGAGGACGAAGATAAAGCAGGCGTTCTGTCCCTTAAACGCGCCTTTCGAAAAACCATAGGCCCCGAAAATGCCGGTAACGATCTGGGAGACCAGGATTCCGACCGTCATCACGATGGTGTTGTAATAATATTTTGCAAAATTGCCCCTCCGGAACACGCTGATGTAGTTCTCCGGATGGAACTCCTTCGGCCACAGGGTCGGGATCGGCAAAAGGATCTCTTCCTGTGACTTGAACGAGGAGCTGATCATCCAGTACAGCGGGAATAAGATGATCACGGTGACTGTGATCGCAAGCGCATACTGGACGATCATAACGATCTTCTTTTTCCGCCGGGCGGACCGGTCCCGCTCCAGACGGGCTTCTCTCGCAGTTTTTGCTTTTGCCATACTCTTCCCCACCTCTCTATGAATCGTAGTGAACGTTTTTATTGGAAATCTTAAACGTAGACGCAGTCACGACCAAAAGCAGGATGAAGAACGCGATCGCCATGACCGAAGCCCTGTCCATACGGAAGTCCACCATCGCGTACGAATAGATCTTGTACACGAACACCTCGGTAGAACGGTACGGTCCGCCGCCTGTCAGGATATCGACGGACTGGAACACTTTCATGGAGGAGAGGAATGTAGTCACGAACAAGAACAGCGTCGTCGGCGAAAGCATCGGCAGCGTAATCTTAAAGAACCGCTGGGCCGCGGACGCCCCGTCCAGCGCGGCCGCTTCATAATAATCGCTGGAAATGCTGATCATGGCCGACAGATAGATCATCATGCCGTAGCCCACGGCCCTCCAGCCGGTCAGCAAAAGTACGGAGATCATCGCGGTGCCGCGGCTGCCGATCCAGTCTACGGCCGGAAGCCCAACCAGGCTGAACAGATAATTGACGATGCCGTGTTCCTTGTCCAGGATCCACAGGAAAACTACGGCTGCCGACGACATGGCCACGTATTTCGGCACGAAGACGACGGCCCTCATGATGGAAAACGCCCGGTTGAAGCGGTTGAAGATCAGCGCCAGCGCCATGCCGCCGATCAGCGTGATGCTCAGCTCGCCGACCGTATAGATCGCCGTCACTTTCAGAGAGTTCAGCAGGTACTTGGTGCCGGAACCGTTGAACAGCCAGATCCAGTTCTTCAGTCCGACATACTGCCAGGTCTCGTTGATCAGGTTCCAGTCGGTGAAGCTGATCTGCACCAGCTTGCAGATCGGATAATAAGTAAATACAACCAGAAAGATCAGCGCCGGCGCCACGCAGATAAAATCTTTGAACGCCGACATCGTTCTGGGTTTGATCAGAGGTTTTTTCTCCACGTATATTCCTCCTTATTTTGATGCGGTCTTTGTTTCGGGCGCGCGGCCCGCGGGAAACCCGGTCAGATTTCCCCGCGCCGCGGCGCCTTTATAAAGACGCCTCCGGCTCAAAAACCGCCGGAGGCTGTCGGCTGCTGCCGTCAGGTCTTTATGAATCCTCCAGAACCTCGTTGATCTCTTCCACCATATCCTCGATCTTGCTCTCGATATCCACGTCCTCGATCATGATCTCAGACATATAGCTCTTCCAGATGGAGGTCATCTGCGACCAGCCCGGATGCTGGATCTTCGGATAAATGATATCCAGGTTCTTAAAGATATTCTCGAACTCCGGCTTCCTCTCCAGGAATTCCACGCCCTCGTCCGTCTTCAGCACGGAGTTTCTGGTGGGCAGATAACCGGTCTCATCGGCCCATTTCATGTTCACGTCCTTGCCGCAGAGGAACATCAGGAACTGCCAGGCCGCGTTCTTCGTCGCCTGATCATTCTTGGACGGGATGATCAGAAGGCTGCCGCCGATCTCCTGGTTCTTCGTATCGCCGCCCGGGAGCCACGCCATGCCGACCTCGAAATCGCAGCGGTCCACATAGGTGTCATACAGGGAAGTCGTATGGAACACGGAGAACGCTTCCTTGTCGATGAAATGCTGCCTCATGATCGAAGAGGCATTGGTGCCGCTGGCCCAGTAGATATAGCCTTTCTCGCACCATTCTTTGATCTTCTTTACGATCTCGATGCCTTTCTCGCTGCCGAGATCGGTGCTGATCTGGTCGTCGTTGACCAGCTTTAAGCCCTGGTTCTGGAACAGCGTCTCGAAATAGTTGTTGTCCCAGCCGGGGATGATGGCGCCGTACCGTTTGGTGGTGCCGTCCGCGTTAAACTCCGTCGTCGCTTCTAGGAACGCGTCCATGTCCTCAAATTTCTCCGGAACCGTCACGTTCAGCTCCTTCGCCAGATCCTTGTTATAGTAGACCGTCTGGGTGGAGATCAAAAACGGAAGCGCGAACCGGGTGCCCTGGTAGGTGCAGGCGTCGATCATGCCTTTCGCAAAGTCGTCCACATCGTAGCCGCTGTCCGCGATATAGGGCTCCAGATTCTCCGGCAGACCGCCCTCCGCGTATGTGGCCAGGTTCGGTCCGTTGGCTACGGTGATGGCCGGAAGCCCGGTGCCCGCCGCGTGGGCTGCTACCAGCGCCTCGTTGACCGCGGAATAGTTGCCGATATACACCGCTTCTACCGTGATCAGGTCCTGCGATTTATTAAATTCATCTACCACGTCTACGACGGTCTGGCTGTACTGGTCCTCCAGAGCGTGCCACCACTGGATCGTGATCGGCTCCGTCACCGCGTACTGGGAAGACGCCGCCGGGGCTTCCGTGGCCGCCGCCGTCGTATCCGACGATGCCGCCGCTGCCGTCGTAGCTGCTGCGGTCGTGGCTGCTGCCGTTGTGGCTGCCGCCGTAGCCGCTGCCGTCGTGGTCTTTCCGCCGCCGGTCGAACCGCCGCCGCTGCACCCTCCCAAAAGTGTAACGGCCATCGCGCCTGTCAATAAAATGGCTAACGCTTTCTTCATAACTGCTTTTCCTCCTTTTTTGCTGCACTTCCTGTCCCTATTGTTCCTTTGCCTCATAAAACAGCCGGCATACCGCATTGGCAGCCTCGTATGCCGCTTTTGCCAGAGAGTCCTGCATCTGCCGCGGCGCTCTCTGGATGGACGGGCCTACCTCAAGCGAACACTCGCCCTCGTATCCGATCTCGGCCAGCACCGGGATCACGGACAGCCAGTCCACCGTACCGACGAACGGGATCACATGATGATCGCCGGTACCGTAATTGTCATTGACGTGCAGGCAGGCCAGACGTCTGCCTACTTTCCGCAGCGCCGCCGCCTGATCCAGTCCTGTCAGGTTCGCATGGCCGAAATCCCAGCAGATGCGGACCATCGGATCGTGGAAGCTGTCCACGAACTCGATCAGGTCGTCGTACCTGGCCGAAAACCGCATATGTACCGGCGGTTTGCCGTGCTGGATCATATTCTCAAAGCAGGTCCCTATTCCATGCCTGATCCCCAGCTCCACATAACGGTCATAATACGCGTGGTTCCCCGCCATCGACGCTTCCCTGTCATAACTCAAAGGATAATTGTCGCAATGGGCCACCGCCCAGGGCGCTCCCACCATCCCTCCGACGATATACGCGCGCCGCATACATTCGTCGTAATGCTCGGCGTATCCGGGCTTCTGGAAATCCGCATCCGTCTCCCTGACTCCCCTGCGTACAAAGGGAACATGGATCTGTGAAAACTTCATC
>CANQYH010000246.1 GCA_947628025.1 uncultured Lachnospiraceae bacterium
ATGGCAGCTTACGGCATACCGGGGCATCGGAGAAGGGTTTTATCCCATCGCTGACGGCCTGTACCGTAAATATGAGCCCGATCAGATCGGAGATGGTTATACGGCAGCCCTTGAGTATACTTTCGATTCCGACGGAAACGATACCCGCGTTTTCCGCAATGCGGCCGGCAGCCAAAACAGAGCCGATTTTTCAAACGTGTGAACGTGAACAGCGCGCCTGCGGCGTTTCAACCGGCAGGCGAATTCGGCTCGCCGGAAAGGTGATTGTCAGACGGTCAAATTGCAATATAATAAAAGAAAGAAAAACCGAAAGGACAAAGTACAAATGGAGCAGATCAATCTGGGGAACAACATCAAACGGCTGCGGAATGCCCGGCAGATGACGCAGGAGCAGGTCGCGCAGGCGCTGAACGTCTCCTTTCAGGCGGTCAGCAAATGGGAGAAATGCGTCACGGTGCCGGACACGCTGACGCTTCCCAGGATTGCCGCGTTCTTCGGCGTGACCATCGACGAGCTTTTTCTGCCGGAGCCGGGGAGCTATCCCAATAACGCGCAGCGGCTTCTGGCCGTGTATGAGGCCAGCCGCGACCAGGATGATTTTATCCGCGCCGACGCGGAATTTAAAAAGCTCTTTGCCGGCGGCGCGTACACCCGGGACGACGAGCGTGCGTACGGGGTGCTGTACGAGTACCACATGTATTACTGCCGGGACAAGGCTTTGAAACAGTATGAAAAGCTGCTATCCGCCCCGGAGCGGGACTGGGTGGCCCGCAGCGTCCGGCAGCAGCGCATGTATCTGCTGTCCCAGATCGGCCGGGGCGGGGACGCCCTTGAAGAGGCGCGGGCCGCCGTGCTTGCCGCCCCGGAGGATCCGGACAATCATCTGGCGCTTATTTCCGCGCTCTACTGGAACGGGCGGTACGAGGAAGTCCTGGAGGCGCTGGAGGCTGCCGTTGCGAGGTTTGGGGATACGCAGGCCGCCCTCCATGTCTACGCCGGGGACGCCTGCGGAAAACTGCGCCGGTATGAGGAGGCGTTCGCGCACTGGGAGCGGGTCGCCGCGCTTGACCCGGAATATGCGGACCCGCTGTATTCAATGGCCGATTGCTGGCATGAACAGGGAGAATACGCCCGGGAGGCCGAGGCCTGGGAGCGGGTCATCGACTGGCTCACAAAGCGTGGGTATGTCCACGAGCTGATCTCCGCAAGGGAGCGGCTGCGGCGGGCCAGGCAGGCGCAGGAGGTTAGCGTCGGGGGGATCGCAGAGGAAAATGGTTCTGAGAGCGGCTGAAAGAAAGGATCGGGACTGGAAAATGGGCTCTCCTGTCAAACGGTGTTTCGGGCTGATGCGTGCGTTCGCCCCGCGGGAAGCGGTCCGGTACGCGGGATGCAGCCTGTTGTCGGCGCTCTCCGTTCCGCTGCTGGCGCTTTTGATCGGGCAGTGCGTCAACGGCGCGGCGGGTGCGGGGGAGGGGGAGGGTCGGTTCTGGGTCTCTTTCGCGGCGCTGGCGGCGGTCCTGCTGGGGTCGGTTCTGGCCGGGCATTTTCTGCGGGTGTCCGATGTTTTGCTCGCGGAGGCGCTGAACCGGAGCTGTACGCCCAGGATCATCGATAAGCTGAACCATATGGAGTACGCGTATTTTGACAGCGCCTCCGCGGCGGATATCCTGGAGTGCGCCGGCCGGGATCCGGCGCAGTCCCTGGCGCGGCTTTATAAGACGCTGACCAGCTGTATCTCGCTCACTGTCCGGATCTTTGGGCTGACGCTGCTGTATTTCAGGCTTTCCGCGGCGTTTGGGACGTCGCTCGGCGTCCTGATGGCGGCCGAGGTCGTCATAGGGATCCGTTCAAACCGGGAATTCAACCGGTTATACGGGGAGGAACTGCCGGAGGAAAGAAAGCTGGCTTATCTGGGAGATCTGTTCACGCAGAAAGGACCGGTCTTCGATCTGAAGATCAATCAGTCGGCGGGATATGTGAAAGGGCTGCGGGACCGCCTTGCCGGTTCGGTTTTAAAAGAGCGGGTGAGGATCAGCCTGAAAGCGGAGCGATGGTACCTGCTGGGCGTTTGCCTGATGACGGCGTGGACGGCCGCGCTGCTTGGGGCGCTGATCGGCGGGCGGCTGGCGGGAACGCTTGAGCTGGGCACATTCTGCACGCTGCTGGGGAGTTATCCGCTCCTCATGCAGGTTCGGTCGGGGCTCTCCTACCGTCTGTCGTCGATGGGGAATGACTGGTTTTTCGTCCATGCGCTGGAAGAGCTGCTGGAGTTTCAGGAATGCCGTGCGTCGGATAAAAACATGGACGCGCCTCCTCAAATCGTGTTTTCCCACGTCAGCTTCCGGTATCCGGGAACCAGTCGGTTTGTCCTGCGCGACGTCAGTTTTACGCTCTCCCACGGCGAGACGCTGGCCCTGGCCGGCGATAACGGGTCGGGAAAATCCACCGTCATAAAGCTCATCTGCGGGCTGTATGCGCCCACCGAGGGAACGGTCACCGTGGGCGGAGTACCGGCGGCCATGCTCTCCCAGGAGGACAGGACGAGGCTGTTTTCTGCGGTATTTCAGGATTTTCTGACTTACGATGAAACGATCGCGGAAAACGTGGCTCTGGGCGGCGCGCAAAAAAGCTGCGGCGAACGGGAGATCACGGAAGCGCTGAGAAGATCGGAACTGGATGGTTTTGTGCGTTCGCTTCCCCAGGGGCTTCAGACCCCTCTGGGGCATCTGGAAGAGGGCGGCGTGGAGCTGTCCGGCGGCCAGAGACAGCGGCTGGCCATTGCGAGGGCCTGTATGTCGGACGCGTGGTTTTATCTGCTGGACGAGCCTGCCGCCGCCTTGGACCCGGTGGCCGAGAGCCGGCTCTACCAAAGCTTCGCCGGGATCATACGTGGGAAAGGCGCCGTGCTGGTGTCGCACCGGCTCGCCAGCGCGGCGGTCGCCGATACGATCCTGGTGCTGAGCGGCGGCCGGATCGTCCAGCGCGGGACCCATTCCGGGCTGATGGCGGAGCCTGGGCTTTACCGGGAGATGTTTGAAAAGCAGTCGTCCTGGTACGGAGGGGAGGAAACGGCAAATGGAATTTAGAAATGCCGGAAAGGTCTTTCGGATCATTTTCCGGTCTGCGCCGGGCCCGGCGGCCGTATGCGCGCTCTGCAGTCTCGTTTACGCGCTGTGCGCATCGGTGGGGACCGGACTGATGGCGGAGATCCTTACGGAGGCGGAGACGCTTTGCGGGGAGACCCTGCCCCGCGTGATGCTTCTGGCCCTTTTCTATCTGCTCGTCCAGGCCGCGCGCCATGTGTTTAATGTCGTTCAGGACCTGTGCTGGAACGTGGGAGTAGAGGAGAAGTGCAGGTTCAGATTCCAGGCGCGTCTGGCCGAAAAAGCCGCCGCGCTTCCTTATATTGATTTTGAGGACGGCCGCCGGCACGACGGCATCCTGCGGGCCAGGGAGTGCGTGGAGCGTATGGCGGTCACGGAAAGCTATACGGCTCTGCTGGCTGCGGCGGAGTCCGCCGTCACGGTCGCGGGCCTGCTGGCCGCAATGGCCGTCTACAGCGTCTGGTACTTGCCGGTGATCCTGCTGTCGTTGGTCCCGTATCTGCTCTCACGGCTTGCGGCAGGAAAAGAATTTTACCGGCTCCGCTGGTTCCAGGCTCCCCATATCCGGAAGCGGAATTATTATTATTCGCTGTTCGTCTCGCCCGCGTTTCAAAAAGAGCAGAGGATCTTCGGATCTGGGGATTATTTTCGGACGCGGTGGGAGCGGGAGAGGGATCGGACGGCGCGGGAGACGGTCTCGTTTCAGACAAAAGATAGCGGGAGATTGGCGTGCTGCGAGGCGCTGATCGCCGCGGGATATATCGCGGGGATCGTTCTTTCGTTCCTGCTCGTAAGGAACGGGTCCGTCGCCGCCGGTGTGTTCGGGGCAGGGATCTATGCGTTCCGGACGGCCCAGAACAGCGCCCAGGCGTTTTTCTCCCTGTACGGCGTCCTCGAGGAAAACCTGATGCGGACCGGCGATTTTTTCGATTTCCTTGAACTGGAGGAAGAACCGAAGCGGGACTGCCCGGTTACCGGACTGAAAGATGGGATCCGCGCAAGAAATCTCCGTTTTACCTATCCCAACGTCGGCGTTCCGGCTCTGAACATCGGCGAGCTTATGGTACCGGCGGGAGAGCGCGTGGTGGTGGTCGGGGAAAACGGCAGCGGGAAGTCTACGCTGCTGAAGCTCCTGACCGGACTTTATACCCCGGACGCGGGGGAGATCCTTTATGACGGCCAGGATCTCGGCGCGATCTCACGGGAATCCCTGTCGGAGCTGACCGGCGCTGTTTCCCAGGAGCATGTGTCCTACCATCTTTCTGTCAGGGACAACATCGGGATCCGGGCCCCGAAAGCCGCCGCCAGCGACGGGCGCATCCGGGAAGCGCTGGCCGGGGCGGGGCTGGACCCGTCGGCGGATCTGGACGCGTGGCTGGGCCGTGAATTCGGCGGGAGGGAGCTTTCGGGCGGCCAGTGGCAGCGGCTGGCCATTGCCGGTGTCCTCTGCAGGGACTGCGGGCTTTTGTTCCTCGACGAGCCCACGAGCGCGCTGGATCCGAACGCCGAATACGATATTTTAAAACGTTTTATGGACGTCTCCGCGGGCAGGACATGGGAGACCGAGCGGATGCCCGCGTCCTCGCAGCCCTTGACTTTGTTGCGCACATAGATCCCGGAGGCGGGGTCGTCGCCGATGCGAACGACGGCGAGCACGACCTTCTTCCCCTCTGCCGCAAGGCGCGCGACGCGGGCTTTGAGCTCGGTGCGTACTTCCGCGGCACACAGTTTTCCGTCGAGCAGTTTCATTGGTTGATGATCCCCCCGAGCACGCCGTTGACGAAATCCGCGGAGTTTTCCGTAGAATACTTGCTTGCAAG
>CANQYH010000247.1 GCA_947628025.1 uncultured Lachnospiraceae bacterium
GCGCGGCGGAAGCGTACACGGTGCGGGAGACGCTGGAATTGTTGGGCGATAAGGACCGGCAGATCCTGCATCTGTATTTCTGGAAAGAACTGCCCCAGGCAGAGATCGCGCGGATATTGGAACTGCCGCTGGGGACGGTCAAGAGCCGCCTGCATACGGCAAAACAGAATTTCAAGGACAAATATCCGTACCGCAAAGCCCGGCCCGGAGCCGCTGTCTCAAACGAGGCGATATGGAAAGGAGAATCTGTTATGGAAAGAAACATGCTGCCGGAATTTATGCCGGGGTACAGGATCGAGGCCTGCGGCGAAGAGCCGTTTTCTGTGAAATGGGAAGAACTGATGGGGTGGTTCCTGGTCCCGAAGCTGGGAGAGGAGCTGACCTGGGGCATGTACGATATGCCGTCGCGCCGGTGTCATTCAATTTATGAAATGAAAGTGACTGGCAGGGCTATGGTCCACGGGATCGAGGGCGTGGAACTGACCGCGCGGGAAATGCTCTGGAATGATTTCGCGGCGGCCGCGGGACTGCCGCAAAAAACGGATACGGACCGGGAAGCGGGGGCGCTTACTCTCCCCGGCCCCAAGAATACGACGGATCGCGTGTTTGTCGCGCAGCTGACCGACACGCACTGCCGGTACCTGGCGACGCTGCGGCACGACGGCGATATCCGTAATTACATTACGTTTCTGGACGGGGACGCGTTTCTGGATAACTGGGGATTTGGTGAGGATAACTGCGGCAATGAGACGAACCTTTCCCCGAAGGGCGATATCCGGCGGGACGGGAACGTGGTGACCAGCGTCCGCAAGGATTTCCTGCTGGATATCGCCGGCCGGTACACGGTGACGATCGGCAGGAAATGCTTTGACACGGTCTGCGTCATGGATATCGAGACCTATAACAGCGGCGTCGTATCGGAGCAGTTTCTGGACCGGGACGGTCGGACCGTGCTCTGGCGGAGATTTAACCGCGATGACTGGGCGTTCGACCGTTACGGGAAGAAATGGACGGAGCTTTTGCCGGACAACGACCGGCTGCTCGTCAACGGCGTGCCCTATGTACACTGGTACGACTGCATCACGGACCATATCTGCTGATGTGAAAAATTGATTTTTTAGGGAGCGGACGAACGGCGTGATATTTTAGACCAGCGCGGACGTCCGCTTCTTTTTTTGTTGTTTCGCGGGGGCTGTCATGCCGGAGCAGGGGAGGATTTTCAGGGCAGTCCGCAGAAATGAGAAAGAAATTTTTGCGATGATTTTACACGGTGTATTGCGGGGCCGGGAAAGGGTCATTCTCAGGTGTTTCGCGAAGCCGGAGAAAGATTCCCGGGAGCAAAGGTGCGGGAAGCTGCGGCGGGAGGCACCCAGGATGAGAAAGGCATTTTCAGGGAGACCTTTTTTACACGGGATACTTTTCATAAATATGCAGGTCTGTTATAATAGCATTATATCAAATGTGCGGAGGTGCGGGATGAAAAGGAAGATCTGGGTGTCTTGGGTTGGTGCATTGGCCGGGGCGGCGGCGCTGGCAGCGCTGACCGGCTGTGGGGAGAATGGGCAGAATCCTACGGAAACGGCTGTTGTCAAATATTTGGAAGGTTCCGGGCAGGAGAGCGCGGGACAAACGTCTGATTCTGCCGGCAGCGCGGGTCAGAACGGCGCTGCCGCGGGCGGAGCAGATCAGACTGATGACGCAGGATCGGGGAGCGTTTCCGCGGGCGGGGCAGGGCAGTCCGGCGGCCAGGCCATTGCGTCCCAGCCGCAGGCGCCCGGCTCCGCGGGCGAGAACATCCGTCTCGCGTTTGACGCGGACACGTCGGCGCTGGACGATTCTTACCAGATCAGCGACCTGCTCTATGGGATATTTCTGGAGGATATCAATTACGCGGTGGACGGCGGGCTGTACGCGGAGATGGTGAAGAACCGTTCGTTCGAGTTCGGGCCCTACGCGTCCGGGGCGAACCAGCACGGCTGGAGCGTGACGGACAGGGACAAGGTCTCCTTTGAAGTGGCCGACGGTTCCGGGGACGGGACGGCGATCCACGCCAATAATCCCCACTATGCGGTCGTGAAAAACAGCGGCGCGGAACCGGCCGGCATCTCCAACGGCGGATTTCTGGACGGAATGGCGGTCACGGGCGGCGCGGAGTACCGGTTCAGCGCGTTTATCAAGGGCCTGGACGGTTACAGCGGGCCTGTCACGGTGCGTCTGGCGGATGGTTCCGGCGTCGTTTACGCGGAGGCGGAGACCGAGAGCGTGACCGGGGAATGGCGGCGGTATGAGCTGACATTGGTTCCGGAGAGATCGGTCAGCGCCCGCTTGTCCCTGAGCGTCTGCGTCGGCCCCGGCAGCGCGGCGATGGATATGGTTTCTTTGTTTCCGGCGGATACCTATAAGGGCAGAGAGAACGGGGTGCGCAGGGATCTGGCGGAGTATCTGGAGGCCCTTTCGCCCAGCTTCCTGCGGTTCCCCGGCGGCTGCGCGGTGGAGGGCCGCGATCTGGACTCTATGTATAGCTGGAAAGACTCCATCGGGAACGGGGAGAAGCTGGTTATCAACGGCGTGGAGACCACCGGCGACGTGGCAGTGCGTCCCCAGGCAATGGACATCTGGAAAGGCGACGCCGCGAACCCCTATTACATGACTTACGGCCTGGGCTTTTACGAGTATTTTCTGCTGTGCGAGGATCTGGGCTGTCTGGGTGTGCCGGTCCTAAACGCCGGCATGACCTGCCCGATCCAGAGCGAACGGTACCAGGCGTTTATGATGGATTCGGAGGAATTTGCCCAGTGTATCCAGGACGCGCTGGATCTGGTGGAATTTTGCCGGGGCGGTGAGGATACGGTCTGGGGAGCAGTCCGTGCGGCCATGGGACATCCGGAACCGTTTGAACTGCGCTATATCGGTATCGGCAACGAGCAGTGGCAGGCGGAATATTACGCCCATTATCTGAAATTTAAGGAGGCGTTCGAGGCCGCGGCGGCAGAGAGGCCGGAGCTGTTTGACGGGATCGAGCTGATCGTGGCCAACGGGCCGTCCTCGGGAGACCGTTTCGCTTGGGACCGCATTGGCGGCGACGCGGATTATGCGGGGCTGGTGGACGAGCATTATTACGAATCGCCTGACTGGCTGAAGAGCAACGTGAACCGCTACGACAGCTATGACCGGGACTCCGTCCCTGTGTTCCTGGGCGAATACGCCGGCAAGGCCAACAACATGGAGGCGGCGCTGGCGGAGGCGGCATTTATGACCGGGCTGGAGAAAAACGGCGATATTGTGAAAATGGCCTGCTACGCGCCGCTGTTCGGCAATGAGACCGCGGTCCAGTGGACGCCGGACCTGATCTGGTTTGATAATCATTCGGTTTACGGCTCCGCCAATTATTATATTCAGAAGCTTTTCATGAATCATGTGGGACAGGCCTACATTCCGGCACAACTGACCGGCGTGAGTGCGGAAGCGGGACTGAGCGGCAAGGTCGGTCTGGGCACATGGTCTACCTCGGCGGTTTTCGACGATTTGAAAGTGGTGTCCAATGTGACGGGCGAGGTGCTGTATGAGAAGAACTTCGACGGGGATTCCGTCGACTGTCAGATCATTGCCGGTTCTTTCAAGCTGGAGGACGGACATTTCGCCCAGCGGTCGACTGCCGCTCCCAAGTATGAGAATACCGGCGACGTGGCGTATTTCGGCGACGCGTCCTGGCAGGATTATACGATGACCGTGAAAGCCACCAAGACCGGCGGCGCGGAGGGATTTCTGATCCCGGTGGCCGTCAGGGACCGGGACAATAATATATTCTGGAACATCGGCGGCTGGGGCAATACGGTATCCTGCCTCCAGTCCGTATCCTCTGGCGTCAAGAGCGGCCAGCTGGCAGGCACGATCAGTAACCTTAGACTTAGTACCGGTAAAGAATATGAACTAAAAGTTGAGGTTACATCCTCGGCGATCCGCTGCTACATCGACGGACGGAAAGTGGTGGACTACACGAAAGAATCCGCCATGAGCGTGTACCAGTCTGTCAGCAAGGCAGAGGACGGTTCGCTGATCGTCAAGCTGGTGAACGTAACGGAATACGCCGCGCCCGTGACCGTCGCCGCCGATCATTTCGACGGGTACGCCGGCCGCGGCACGCTCTATCTGGTGGACGGCAAGGCGCCGTCGAATTTCAACAGCCTGCGTATGCCGGACAATGTGAAGATTGAGGAGTCGGAGATTGACGTTGGGGCGGAGTTTGTCTGCGAGCTGCCGCCTTACTCCGCAGCGGTGATTTGGATCCCGCGGGAATAGAGAATGATGTGCCGTTCTTGCGGTTTCCCTGCGATTCCTGTGATTGGGGGAGGCGGAAGATTGAAAATGGGTATTTTAAAATGGAAATGTTGAATATGATAAATAGCGGCGAGGGGGGACAGATACTTTGGCAGAAAACCAGAATATAGAATGGAAAGAGACCTGGAGGGATGACTACCTGAAATGGATCTGCGGATTTGCAAATGCGCAGGGCGGCAAAATTTATATTGGCACAAAAGATGATGGAACCATTGTCGGACTAAAAGACAGCAAACGTCTGTTGGAAGATATTCCGAATAAAATACAGAATAAACTTGGCATTGTTGCGGATGTAAACCTTTTGACAAAGGATGGTTTGGAGTATATTGAGATCGTTGTCAATCCATGGGCGTTTCCGGTAAGTTATAATGGGGAATATCATTACCGCAGCGGGAGTACGAAACAGCAGTTACGAGGGAACGCACTCACGAATTTTTTGATCGCTAAGACAGGATTAAAGTGGGACGCGGCGGCTGTTTCCAATATTTCAGTCTCTGATCTGGATAAGGAGAGCTTTGATATATTTCGGCGTGAAGCGCTCCGAAGCGGACGGATGACAAAGGAGGATCTGGATATTCCGGAT
>CANQYH010000248.1 GCA_947628025.1 uncultured Lachnospiraceae bacterium
CCCTGCCCGCGCCCAGAAAGATATGATTGAACAGGCGTTCCGCGCTGTTCACGACCCGCTGGTCCGTATTCCGTCCTACCTCGGTCCGGCTGCCCGCAAACCGCGCGGCCGCTTCCATATCCGGCAGTACCGGCGCATCCACGGGGATCACCGCCAGCCGGGCCATGGCATGCGCAGCCAGGCGGCGGTCAAAGGGAGCGCGGATCAGCGTACCCACGTCGATCCCCTCGCGCCCGCCGGCCGCCATAGCCCGCAGCGTCCGCTCCGTATCCGCCAGGGCAGGCCTCGCCGCCATCCTATCCGGCATCTGAGCCAAATGTCCGTTGCCGGCCAGAAACTCCCGGAACCGATCTGCCTGCACACGCGCGGCGACCGCCCGGTAATCCACATAGCTGTCCGCTTCCGTATGGCTCCGCGCGGCATCCCGCCAAGTCCTCTCCAGCCGTCCCATCTCGCCCGCCGCGCGGCTGAACCGGTTAAAATTCTCCACGTTTTCGGCGCCGAGCATACTGCGGATCTCCTCCCGGCGATCCTGGGCCAGCCGCTCCACCGTCTCCGTCATCCTCACGACCGTCTCCAGAAACGAGCTGACGGCCGGAGCATACCTGGGATCGTCCATGCGCTCCAGGAGCTGGTCCTGGCTCATGGCGATGTATTCCTGGGGGCTGACGCCGATGGCGTGGGCGATCTCCCTGCGCAGATCCATCCGGGACAGCGTATTCATGGCGGACGCGACCGCCAGATCATACTGTCCGTACTCCGGCGGATCCTGCCCCAGCTCCTCCAGGGCCTGGACGATCTGGCTGCCGGCCGCCGCTTTCCGCTCCGGCAGGGTATCAAATCCCATCAGATCTGACAGATACGACTGCGTTTCCGCTATCGTCCGCAGCGCAGCCAGGTCCCGCATATCCCCCAGAGTCTTCCCGGCGTTCAGCACGGTCTGCCTCCCGGCGCGGCTGAAATACGCAAACTCGGTATCCTGCTCCTGATTGAGCCGGTTCTCCTCCTCGAGCCGGTACGGATTCTCCCGCAGCGCGTCCTGCCGTTTCAGGAACGAGTCGTAGCGTCCCGCCAGATCCGCGGCGATCCCGTCCTGGCGCTGTTCTTTCCCGCCGTCGTTGTCCCAAAGCTTCTGCGCACCGGCGGAGCGCCGTTTCCTGGCGGACGACCTTACGTCCAGCGGCGTCAGATCAACGCGGACCGGCTGCATATGGACCACGAGCTGCCCCTGGAGCCGCCGGACCGTGGCCGCCTCCACGCGGTGCCGCCCGCTGACCGCCGCGGCCGCAATCTCCGCTTTTAAGATATCTTCAAAGTCCGCGGACCCTTTGTCCAGCCCCGCGTACTCTTTTTTCTCCTTTATGTAATCCCAGGCCGGTTTTCCGTCGATATAAAAAAGTTCCGCTTCCGAGCGGATCTCCCCGGCCCCCATCATCCGCTGCATCAGGTCGCTGCCCCACGAAAACTGTCCCGCCATCTGCGCAAAAAAATCCGCGCCGGTCCGCAAAAGCCGCTCCTGCCTCTCGTCGCGCTTCCCGCTGCGGCCGCGCATCAGACGTCTGCCGACGTTTCGCAGGTCTCCCAGTTCATAAAAGTTCTGCACCGCCTGCCGGCTGTCCTCTCCCATTTCCAGCGGGATCTGTGTTCCCTCCGACACGATCGTCTGATATTCGCTCATATCCGCTCCTTTCCGCCGCCCTTAACGCGGCTCTCCGTCGATCCTTTTCCGTATCGTCAGCACATTGCTGCCATCCTTAAATTCATAGTCCAGTTCATCCATCAGCTTCTTCGCCAGGAAAACTCCCAGTCCGCCGATCTTCCTGTCCTCCGCCCCGGCCGTCACGTCCGGGTCCTCCCTCTGAAGAGGATTATAGGGCTTCCCCTGATCCGTAAACCCGATGACGACCTGCAGCGGGTCGCCCTGCACCGCGCAGCGGATCTTCGCCTCTCCCGGCTGCGGGCAATAGGCGTAATTGGCGATATTCGTATAGAGTTCCTCCACCGCCAGATCCACCTGGCCGATGATCCGTTCGGAACAATCCGCCGCTTCCAGCTGCCGGTGCACGAAATCCAGCACCTGATCCAGATTTTCCAGAGACGCTGTCAAAGTAAGTTCCGCCATGTTCTCCCTCCTTCTGCTATCCATTAAACGACATAAAGGTCTACAAGAATTCTACAATTCCATCATTCCCATCGAAAATTCCGCCCAGCTGTAGGACAGCATGTAATCTTTCCGGTAATTGTTGATCGCGATCGGGTCCCCGTCCAGGAACCGGTAGCCGTCGCACTCGAACGTGTCCGGGTTCACCGCGTAGCAGTTGTATTTCTTTACCAGCATCTGCTCCGCCCCCGCTTCCGCCAGCGTCGCTTTCAGGGCCGCGAAGATCGTCAGCATATATTTCCGCCTCTTGGCGTCGTAGATCCCGTCCTCAAAAAGGATGTCCGCCAGCTCCCGCAGCGTCACGCTGCTCCCCCGGCGGTCCACCAGGTAAGCCAGAAACTCTTTCGATTTGGCCCGCTTGAAAAACAGGGGCTTCCCGTCCACAAACACGTCGAACCCCCCGAACGTCCTGACCTGGATCCGCTGCTCCGCCGTTTTCTCCGGATAGAGGAAGCTCAGTTCCCGCTTGACGTCCTCTTTCGCCACCGGTTTCAGCAGGTACCCGGTGGCGTGGATCGCAAACGCGTCCACCGCGTACTGCTCATGGCTGGTCACAAAAATGATATGTATCCGGGGCTGAAGTTCCTTTAACTGCCGGGCCAGGGCGATCCCGCTGGCGGACCCCAGCTCCACGTCCAGGAACGCGATATCATAGGCGTTCTCCGCGGCATCTTTCAGCCCTCTGCGGGGGCTCGTATAGCAGGAAAGCTCGCAGTCCGGATCCAGATCCTCCAAGACCTCCTTGAGGTCCCACAGCGCCGGTTCTTCATCGTCGATCAAAAGATACTTTTTCATATTTTTTCTATCTCCCTTGGTATCCAAATTGCCACCGCCGTTCCGTTATCGTCCGACTGCACCAGCAGACTCCCTCCGCACTGGCTCTCGATCCGGCTCTTTACATTGGAAAGACCGATATGGGCGCCGCTCCCGCCTCCCGCAGGCGACGAGATCCCCACGCCGTCGTCGTCCACGATCACCAGCACGCCGTCGTCCTGGGGCTGCGTCCGGATGCAGATCGTCCCGCCCTCCTCCTTGCGCAGGATACCGTGGCGCACCGCGTTTTCCACGATCGGCTGCAGCGTCAGGGTCGGAATCTTAAAATCCGTCACTGGCGTATCGTAGAGCACCCGGATCCGGTCCCCGAACCTCCGCTTTTCCAGATTCAGATAGCTCTTCGTATGTTCCAGCTCCCTCGTAAAGGGAATCGGCTCTTTCGTGGTCAGGGAATTCATGTTCGCCCGCAGGAAACGGGAGAAATCCAGGATCGATTCCTTGGCCTCGGCCGGATTCGTGTCGCACATCTGCCGGATCGCCGTCAGCACATTGTAGAGAAAATGGGGCCGTATCTGGCTCAGCATGATCTCCACCCGCATCTCCGTCAGTTCTTTTTCTCTCTCTTTCGCCGCCAGCTCCTGCTCCCGCTGGACGTTGATCACCGACAAAAGGATCGCCAGCGTGACCGCGGGAGTGATCGTCGTAACCCCATAGTATTTCACCTGGATCATCTGCCCCAGAAGCGGCAGAAAGATAAAGCTGCTGAGAAACAGCGCGGACCGGGGATACAGCTTCTCCCTCCCCTCCACGATCAGAAGCACATCCAGGATATACAGGGCCGACGGGATCGCCTGGGAGATCAGGTACAGGTGTCCCCGATGGTAGATATTGCCCTCCTCAAAATAGAAAAACATCCCGTTCTTCAGGGATAAGAACGAACATACGGCCTGGATCAGGCACAAAGCTCCGGCCGCCGCCCGGATCGCCCTGCTCCGCCCGGAGCGCAGCTCCATAAACTCCGCCAGGTACCCGGTCAGCCCCAGCGCCAGGAGGCCGGCGCAGACAAAAAGCAGAAGCGTCCCGTACCGCATATAAAACACGGCCCACTCCGACGTATCGCCCGAGCAGAGCCAGTCCGCCATATCCCCCGCGGCCGTGCCGATATTGGCCAGCAGAAGGATTATGAACCAGTATTTCTGCCGTTTATAACTGCTTTTATGGACCGCCTGATAAACCAAAAGGACCAGGCAGATCAGAATGCTGTATCCCTCCAACGCCACATTCGCGTATCTCATCTTAATTCTCCCGCGGCCGAACGATCATTCCGGATCTAAAACCGGCCGCTGTCCTCCGCCAGTTTATATCTACCATAAAAAGTTTAAGGAATCGCAAAGAAACAAAAGATTCTGTACGGATCGGGAAATCTTCCGCATTTCCGGCTTTTTCTGAAAAATTTTTTAACATTTCTCATAAAAAAGTAGCGCGCCGCAGGCAAACGGTGCTATACTGAACGTATGTATATTTATTTAAGGGAAAGCAAGGAGGTACCACAGATGGATCATACCGCGCTGATCGGAGCGATCCGCAAGAATATCGGAAGAGTCATCGTCGGGAGGGAGGAGACGGTCGACCTGCTCCTGGCCTCCCTGATCGCCCGGGGCCATGTGCTTTTGGAGGACGTTCCGGGGACCGGCAAGACCATGCTGGCCAAGGCGCTGGCCAAAAGCATGGACCTGAGTTTCGCCAGGATCCAGTTTACGCCTGACCTGCTGCCCTCCGACGTGACGGGCTTAAACTATTTCAATCAGCAGGAGGGCCGTTTCGTGCTGCGGCAGGGACCGGTCTTCACCCACATCCTGCTGGCGGACGAGATCAACCGGGCGACGCCCCGCACCCAGTCCAGCCTGCTGGAATCCATGGAGGAACGGCAGGTCACCATCGACGGGGAGACCTACCGTCTGGAGGAAC
>CANQYH010000249.1 GCA_947628025.1 uncultured Lachnospiraceae bacterium
GTTTTAATGTGGCAGGAGTCTTTGTGATTATCTCCCGTCAGCAAATCTGCTGGCGGGTACTTTTATGCACACCTGTGAATGAATATCCATGCCGAGCGAAGTTCAGACACATCGGGAACACAAAAGGGAATTGGGAGTTCCTCTAAAAAACAGTTACACTCAAAACTTTATCCGCCCCAGAGTCCGCATCCATCATTTACTTTTTCCCGCCCCCATGGTAAAATGGGGAACAGACCATCGAAACATACCAAACGGCAAAAGGAGCGTATCTCATGAAAGGAACCGTGCTCGTAACGGCCGTCGGCTCATTTTCAGCCGCGGCGGTCATAGACGCCTGCAAAAAAGAGGGGTACCGGGTCGCAGGCTGCGATATTTACCCGGCGGAATGGATCGCGGCGTCCCTGGAGACGGACTGCTTCTTCCGCGCGCCTTACGCGACGGACGCGGAGCGCTACCTGGGGTTTCTGGAGAACGTCTGCGCAGAAAACCAGGTGGATTACCTGCTGCCGCTGACCGACGTGGAGATCGACGTGATCGACCGTTGGCGCGGCCGGGCGCGGGCGCTGGGCGTTACCCTGTGCATGTCCGGGGCGGCGGCCATCGGGCTCTGCCGGGACAAGCAAACGCTGGCGCAATTCCTGGCCCCGCTGGGAATCTGCCCCGTGATTCCCGGCCGAAGCCTGTCCCGGGTCCTTGCGGAAGCGGAAAGCGCCGGCTTCGAATCGCTGACATACCCTCTGGTGCTGAAACCGTGCCGGGGCCGCAGCAGTCAGGGGCTCCGCGTCGTCGAAAACGTCCGTCAAATGCGGCGGGCGTGCGAGGACCTGACCGAAGAAGCGGACCGCTATCTGGTACAGCCCAGGATCCCCGGTTCCGTCGTGACCGTGGACGTGGTGCGGGACGCCGGACACGGACGCACCGTCTGCCTGCCGCGCCGGGAACTTCTGCGGACTTTCAACGGGGCCGGGACCTCGGTGTACGTGTTCCGCGACCCGCTTTTGGAAAGCCAGTGCGCCGCGCTGGCGGAGGCGCTGGACATCCGGGGCTGCGTCAACTTTGAATTTATCGAAAAAACAGAAACCGAGCGGTATCTTCTGGAATGCAATCCCCGCTTCTCCGGGGGCGTGGCGTTCTCCCGGATGGCCGGCTACGATATGGTCAAAAATCATCTGCGCTGCTTTGCCGGGGGAGAAATCGAACCGGCCGGCGAGATCAAAAACCAATACCTGGTCAAACGTTATACCGAATTTTGTACGAAAATCGAAGATTGACGGAGCGAAAAACGCCGCGCATACAGAAAAAACGATCCGCGCGGAACGCCGGAACATATTCAGCACATTTTCCTGTGCCGGAAAGGATAGATTATGACGATCAGAAAACCGGACCGCCCGATCGCCGTCACGCGGTCGGCGCTGCCGCCCTTAGAAGAATATGTCGAAATGCTGAAGCCCTTATGGGAAAGCGCCTGGCTGACCAATATGGGCGACTATCACGAATCGTTTAAAAAGCAGTTAAAAGAACGCCTGCAGACCGAGAACCTGGAACTGTTCGTCAACGGCCACACCGCGCTGGAACTGACGCTGCAGGCCATGGAACTGACGGGCGAGGTCATTACCACGCCTTACAGCTTCGCATCCACGACTCACGCCATCGTCCGCAACGGGCTGACTCCGGTCTTCTGCGACATCGATCCCGCAGACTACACGCTGGACGCGGAGAGACTGGAGGACCTGATCACGGAGCGCACCTCCGCCATCGTGCCGGTCCACGTATACGGGAACCCCTGCAACGTGGAAAAGATCGCCGAGATCGCCCAAAAACACCATCTGAAAGTGATCTACGACGCGGCCCACGCGTTCGCCGAGGAGATCGGCGGACGCGGCATCGGCCAGTTCGGGGACGCCTCCATGTTCAGCTTCCATGCGACGAAAGTATTTCACAGCATCGAGGGCGGGGCGGTCAGTTTCCGCGACCCGGCCCTGGCTCCGATCCTGTACCAGATCAAGAATTTCGGGATCACCGGCTATGAAACCGTCGGCTACGTGGGCGCCAACGGCAAAATGAACGAGTTTCAGGCCGCCATGGGCATCTGCAACCTGCGCCATGTGGACGAGTCCATCGCCGTGCGCAAGACCCTGGCGGCCCGCTACCGCGAGCGGCTGTCCGATATAAAGGGGATCCGGCTCTGCCCGGAAAGACCGGATGTGAAATACAATTACGCCTATATGCCGGTGGTCTTCGACGGCTACCGGAAGAACCGGGACCAGGTATTCGCGGAACTGGCCGCCTGCGACATCCACGCCCGGAAATATTTCTACCCCTGCATCAACGCCTACGACTGCTACCGGGACCGTTTCGACGAAAACGATACGCCCATCGCCAGGCGGATCTCCCGCCAGGTGCTGACGCTGCCCCTGTACCCGGAACTGTCCATGGAGATCGTGGACCTGATCTGCGATATCATCCTGTCTTAGCGCGGGACCGGGTGATCCGGAAAACCGCCTGCTCCAGCACATAACCGGCCGCCATCGCGCAGGCGGCGATCACCAGGGGGTACGCGCCGCTCAGATACACGTCCAGGATGCTGTTGCAGGAGGCGATGTGATTGTAGGAGATCCCCCCGATCAGGCAGATAAAAGCGCCCCAAAGCCCCGCGGTCGTGAGCCAGATGCTGAGAAGCCCGTCTTCGCAGCATCTTTTTTTGATCCCCATCCAAACGCAGGTCCCGGTGAGCAGCAGCCAGCAGCCGAATCCCAGGATCCCCGAGGGGACGCCCAATTTTCGGTACAATTTAAGGAAACGGACCAGACGGTGGCAGCGGACCTGCAGCATCGCCAGGCTGTAATCCTGCCACCGCATCTCCTCTCCCGTATTTATATAGTAGGCGCGGTTCCCGGTCGCCGCTTCGATCAGAGCGATGGACGATTCCGGCCCCTCCGCCGCCAATACCTGCGGCTCGTTTTTATCAAACGAAAATACAAAACGGATCGTCTCGCCCATGGCCGACAGCAGCTTCCCGAAATATCCCTTTCTCCACGGGGGCATCAGGGCGGATGGCATCACCGGCTGGCGCGTCAGGCGTCCGTCGGCAAAGGCCGCCTGGATCTCCTCCGCGACATTCTTATAAAACGCGTCCGCTTTCTGCGGGTTCTCATGATACCCCTCCCGCGCGGCCGCTTCCCGCAGGACCCAGAAAAACCATCCGTCCTCCACCTGGTCGTCGTCGGGGTGCCGGTCGTTGACGGTCCAGAGATCCATCGCGGGTTCCAGCGTATCCTGTATTTCCGCCAGGGAGGGACTGACCTCATAGAGCAGACGGAGCTTGTCGCGGGAGACCGAGACGCAGAAAATATCCTCGCCCTCCATTTTCACGCTGTAGATCGCTTTCATCGCGTCCGAAAAATGGGAATCGCTGAGTTCATTGTACGTATAAAGCCCGTACCGGGCCTCGTTGATCGAGGCCACTGCCGGATAAGAGGCCCAGCAGATCAGCGCCGGACAGAGAAACACCGCTATCTTCAGGAATCTTGCGCCTTTCCGCTCCCCGGCCGCCCGGCCGTCCAGCCAGACAGCAGCCGCCGACACCAGCAGGATGACCAGCGCGGCGGGCAGGACCCAGACCGCATCCTCACGGGTATGGGCCAGGCTCGCCCAGGAAAGCCCCGCGCCCAGCGCCCATGAAAGCAGCTTCCGCTTCTTCTCGCGCCTGCGCAGGTACATCGCGAAAAAGCAGCCGAAGATCAGAAGTACCTGGGACGGCGTCAGGCTGTTCCGGTACACTCTCTGCAGGACGTTTAAGGAAAAAGCGGAGGGATTGAACAGCAGCAGCAGATAGGAAACATACACCGGATATTTGGTCCTGAACAGCTTCGATATCCCCACCGCGAACACGATGCAGGCGAACGCGTAGACGCCCGCCGCAGCCGCCAGATAGGAGATCCCCAGTTTATTGGCGACCGTCAGGAAAAACGGAAAGAAAAAACCCTTGGTCAGCGTCCGCTCGTCGTACTCTCCCAGCCAGAAGCCGAAACCGCCCTGCATCATAGCCCAGGCTCCCCGCACCATCAGCATATCGTCATGGATCGCGTAAGGAGCCGGGAAGATCGTAAGCCCCGTCACCAGGACCTGCCGGACGCACGCAAAAAGAAGCGCAACCGCCAGAAATTCCGTCAGGTCAAATTCTTTTGCAAACAAACGCTTTTTCATGATTTCTCCTTTTATCCTCCGCCATACTCCTCCCCAGGAGCCGGTCCGCACCGGACGCTACGCCTTTTATACGATCCAGGCGTTTTGGCCGCGCCGCGGTCCGTGCGCATACGGTCATAACCGCCCTATTTCCGCGATCTCAGATAATCAAAATACAGCGGCGCGCCTCCCGTGTGGATGAAAAGCACGTTCTCACGGCCGGTCCCGTGGTCTCTCAGCCATTTAAGCATCCCCGCGTAGGCTTTCCCCGTATAGGTCGGATCCAGAGGGATCCCGTGGAGTTCCATCATCTCCCGGATCGCCGTCTCTACGCCGCCGTCATATTTCCCATAACCGCCGCAGGTATATTCGGTCAGGAAGCAGATCGGTATCTCCTCCCGTCCCGCGTAGCGCCGGACCCCTGCCTCCCCCGTCTCCTGCCCGCGCGCCACGGACACGCCGACGATCTGCTCGGTCCCTCCGGCTTCATACCAGCCCGCAAGCAACCCGCCCTGGGTCATGCCGGTGGCGCTGGCCAGAAAAATGTAATCGAAAAAGACGCCGTGTTCTTCTTCCCAGCGGCGGATCTCCCCATATACGTCCCGGTAAGCCGCTCTGGCGGCGGCCTCGTTGCCACAGCCGTATTTGTCCCCGTATATGTAATAGGGACGGTACC
>CANQYH010000250.1 GCA_947628025.1 uncultured Lachnospiraceae bacterium
CCCCGCACAGAGATACGGAAGTCTTTTGACCGCTCGTTTCAGTTCCAGTTTCAAATACGTAAATCCCATCGCCAAGCGAGATCCTTTCTTCGGAATCACGTCAAAAACATTTTACCAGCTCCTGGGCGGAGAGCTTCCCGGAAACGGGATGAAGCGTGCCCTCGCGCAGAACCGCCAGATTCGTGCAGACCGACAGTTCCTCCATCTCATGGGAGGTGAGGAGCACCCCGCCTCCGCCGCGCAGATACGCCTGCAGATAGGAGCGGATCACGGATTTACATTCCAGATCCAGGGCCGCTCCCGGTTCGTCCAGGATCAGATACGGCGCGTGCTCCGCCAGGGCGCAGGCGATACTGAGCCTCTTTTTCATCCCGCCGGACAGCCGGGAGACCGTCTGCCGGAGCATCCCGTTCATCCCCAGCATGGCGGCCGGTCCGCGCGCCAGATCCTCGTCCAGCGCTTTCCTGTCGCCCCGGTACCACAGCCGCAGATTATCCAGGACCGTCAGATCCTCGATCAGCGGGTTCTCCTGGGGCACGTAGGCCGCCGCCTGCCGGAAAACCTCCGGGTGCCGCACCGCGTCCTTTCCGTCATAACGGATCGCGCCCCGATCGGCTTTCTGGGCCCCCGCCAGGATCGACAGAAGCGTCGTCTTGCCGCAGCCGTTGCTCCCGACGATCCCCAGGCACATCCCCGGTGCAACCACCAGCTCCGCATCCTTTAATATCTCTTTTTTCCGGTACTTTTTGCAGATCCCGCTCGCTTCTAACATAACCGGCCTTTCTAGGAACGGTGCATCGGCACCTGATCGGCTCCCAGGCTCTTCAGATTCTCATGGACGTTCCGCTTGTCGGCCTGGCCGATCAGAGCGTCGCGGTTCTTCTTCGCGGCCATCTCGGTCATATTCTGGCTGGGCCCGCCGACACAGCCGCCGACACAGGCCATCCCCTCTATGAAATCCTCGTTCAGACGGTTCACCTTTAACATCAGCAGCGCTTTCTTGCACTCCGCCGCGCCGTTGCAGCGCAGGACGTTGGGATGGATATCCTCGCCCATCTCCTCAAAGCACTGCAGGACCGCCGCCGTCACGCCGCCGCTGTTGCCGAACCGTTTTCCGTATGTAGAGCTTTCCTGATACGTATTGGACTCCGGTTCCAGCTCAATGTCCTTGGCGTACATCAGCGAACGCACCTCGCCGTAGGTCATCACATAGTCCGCGTTCCCCTCGATGCCGTGGTCCTGGGCCTCGCTCTTTTTGGCGGTGCAGGGCCCGATGAACACGGTCACGGTCTCCGGATCCTGCATCTTCAGGAAGCGGGACACGCCGCACATCGGAGACACCGTCGTGGACATGTGGTCCAGAAGCTGCGGAAAATGGAGCCGGATCATATTGACGAACGCAGGGCAGCAGGAGGTCGTCATCTTCTTGCCCTCTTTATAGGCCTCCGCCCACTCCTCGGCTTCCGCCGCCGCGGTCAGGTCGCCGCCCATTCCGACCTCCACCATATCCGCGAAACCGGCTTTTTTAAGCGCCGTCTTCCAGCTGGCCATCGTGATATCCGGCCCGAACTGGCCCTCCGTCGCAGGCGCCACCATAGCCACGACACGCTTCCCGGCTCGGATCGCATTGATCACCGCCACCACCGGAGATTTGGGCGCGATGGCCCCGAACGGACAGCTGGGGATGCAGTGGCCGCAGGCGATGCACTTCTTTTCATCGATCACGCAGATACCGTACTCGTCATAGGTAATGGCGTCCACCGGGCAAGCTTTCTTGCAGGGGCGCTCCAGATGGGCGATCGCGCTGTACGGGCAGGCCTGGGCGCATTTGCCGCACTCCTTGCACTTCATCGGATCAATGTAGGCGCGGGTATCGCCCATGGAGATCGCGCCGAAATTGCAGGCGCCCTGGCAGGCTTTCCCCATGCACTTGCGGCAGTTGTCCGTGACCAGATAGGAGGCGATGGGACATTCCTCGCAGGCCGCGTTGATGACCTGGATCACATTGGCGGAGTCTTTGCCGGTCGGGCACTTGCCCTCAGCCAGACGGACCCTCTGCCGGATGATCTCTCTTTCCTTGTAGATGCAGCAGCGGAACTGCGCTTTCGGGCCAGGTATGATCTTGTAAGGGATCTCGTCGCGCTTCTCCTCCAGCTCGCCCGCCCAGGCCAGCTTCGCCACCTCGTACACTACCTGATGCTTGATGCGGTACACGGTCGTCTCGTTTGATACCATAATTTCTTCCTCCGGGTTCGTGATATTCCGAGAAATCTCTCTATGAAACATATTATCGCACAAGAATCTGGTTTCATCAATCGGTTTTTTTGGACTTTTTGCAGTACATGTCGGAAAAACTCCTCATCCGCATTCTGCATTTTGCTGTAAAACGTCCCCGCCGCGTCATTCCGCATTTTTCATCCGCTCTCTCTTGCGGCGGCGCACGCGGTTGATGTGCCTTTCAAAATCACCGCTGGAGATCAGTTCCGCCAGCACATACTGGAGATAAGTCGGCACCGTGCAGGAATAAAAGCCCAGCTTTTCTTCAAACGCCGGAACCAGACGCCGCGGCAGCACCATGTACCCCACGCGCAGCGACGGCGAGACCGTCTGGGAAAATGTGTTCATGTAGATCACATTCTCGTCGGAGGTATGGGCGAACAGCGTATCCTCCGGCTTTTTCAGGATCGAAAACTCGGACTCGAAATCGTCCTCCACGAGATACCGCCCCCCTCTGCCCGCCCAACGCAGATATTCGTGGCGTTTAGAGGCCGTGGCGGTCACGCCGCTGGGGAAACTGCGGTAAGGAGAAATGTGCAGCACATCCGCGGTGCAGGACCACAAAGCGGCGCTTTCGATCCCATCGCCCCCCAGCGGAAGTTTTTCCAGGCGCACGTCGCAGGCCCGGTAGACCTGCTCGATCTTTTTATAGGAGGGAGATTCGATCGCGTAGATCCGGTCCCGGCCCAGCAGTTCCACGATCAGGCCGTAGAGATATTCCGACCCGGAACCGATGACGATTTGATCCATACCGGCCGATATTCCGCGGCTCCTGGCCAGGTAGCGGCTGATCGCCCCGCGCAGCTCCTCCCGCCCCAGATTCGGCGACCGGTCCAGGATCGCCTCGCCGCGGTCGGCGATCACTTTGCGCATGGTTTTCGCCAGCACCGTAAACGGGAATTCCCAAGCGGCGGAGGCGGACGATCTCTCTGCCGCCTGGGACGCACCGGGCGGGGCGGATGATCTAACGGCCGCCTGGGACACACCGGGCGGAGCGGATGCTCTAACGGCCGCCTGGGACACACCGGGCGGGGCGGATGCTCTTTCTCCGCCGGAAAACGTCCCCGACGCACTGTTCCCGCCTTTTCCCAGTGTATCCGCGAGACCCCGGCCATTATCACGCTCCGCTTCCCGTTCCATCCGGACTTCCCGCTCTTCCCGGCCCGTCCGAATCTCCCGTTCCGGCGCGGACGTAAACCCATCCGTGGTGCGGAAGATCACGTAATAGCCGCTCCGCTCCCTGGCCTCGATGTATCCCTCCTCGCACAGAAGCGCGTAGGCGTGTTCCACCGTCACCGTACTGATCTCCAGTTCTCCGGCAACTAGGCGCTTGGATGGCATCTTGGCGTTATAAGGATAATTTTCCTGCAGAATATCCTCGCGCAGCTGCCGGTAAAGCTGCAGATAGGCAGGGACCGGATCCTCTCTCTCGATCTTATATTTCATGGGTACGTGCCTCCGTTCTCTTTTCGCGGTTCCGATACAAACTAAAGCCTGACGCGGTCAGATCTCCCGCTTTCGTAACGTTCCATTGTAAGCTATTTTTCAATCGCTTGTTTTAGTGCGCCTCTTTACGGCCGTCCTCTACTTTCTTTCACACTACCTTATATATGAAAGAAAAAGGGCAAAGGATGCCGGCGGCAGCAGGAAACTCCTCTCTTATTTCCAGCCGGCAGCGCATCCATCTTGCCCTTACGGTTTTGGGGAAACCACGCATTACAAAGCGAACGAGATCCCTCCGCATCACCCGCTGACTCTGTCAGGAGCCAACTATGAATCAAAACTTTTTTACATCAGATACGGTCATCCGCGGCTTTTTCAAAAACCTCGCCGTCTTTTACGATGAACACCCGGTTAAAGGTTTTCAGAAACTCCGGGGAATATTCATGAATGGCCGCAATCAGAATGTCGCACTGCATATCCCCGATCTTTTTCTCAACAAAGCGCCTGGTTTCTATGTCCAGGCCCGTCGTAGGCTCATCCAGGATCAAAACGCCGGTGTTCCTCACGAGGGCACGGCCCAGGTTCAGCCGCCGCTCTTCGCCGCCGGACATCCCCGTCTCCTCCGTGCCGATTCGCGTATCCAGCAGGTCCTTCTGCCTGCCGTACCATTGACCCAGCCCCACATCCGATAAAATCTCCGTAAGTTTTTCCGGATCCGTATACCGGCTGTCAAACATCGTCAAATTGTCCCTGATCGTCGCGTCAAAAACAAAGGATCTCTGCTCCAACAACGCAAGATTCTTTCGGAAGTCCTGGTAAGTATACGAGTGGATCGGGAGCCCATTGATCTGATACGCGCCGCTGCCGCTTGTCAGGGCAGCGAGATATCGTATCAATGTGGATTTCCCTGAACCGCTTTCTCCAAGAACCGCGATCCGGTCGCCTTTCCGAAAAGTCAGATTCACATCGCACAATACCGTCTTTTCCTTGGTCCGGACGGAAACATCCCGCAGCGTTATTTCATTCACGCCGGCCAGTTCATTTTCACCCCAGGAAGTCTCTTCTTCCGCGGTGTTTTCCAAGAACGCCGTAATCTTTTTGCACACGGCGGA
>CANQYH010000251.1 GCA_947628025.1 uncultured Lachnospiraceae bacterium
GATCGTCTGCCGCGGCTATTATACGAGGACGACGATCACGGCTTACGATTTCTTTGAGGGGAAGCACCGGGAGTACTTTAAGATCGACAGCGGTTTCGTGCAGATGGACAATCCCTTTGGCGGGCGCAGCGCGGCCGACGGTTCGGATCCGGTCTACGGCTGCATCGCGGGCCAGGGCGACCACTGCCTGTCGGTCGCGGATGTGGACGGAGACGGCTGCCAGGAGATCATCTACGGCGCGGCCACGATCGATCACGACGGGAGCGTGCTGTACTCGACGGCGGCCCCCATGCGGAACGGCCGGATGGTCAAGCTGGGCCACGGCGATTCCATGCACGTCGGACGTTTCGACCCGGACCGGCCCGGATTTGAGATCTTCAATGTGTTCGAGGGCGGCCTGAGCGTGCCCTACGGCTACGCCATGCGCGACGGCGAGACGGGAGAGGTGATCTTCGGGGAGCCGGGCGACCGGGACCTGGGGCGCTGCATGGTCGGCAAGGTCAATAACGACGTGCGCGGCTGGCAAGCCTGGGTGATGAAGATGCAGGACTGCAAGGGCAATGTGCTGCCGGATAAGCTGCTGGGCACCAACGCGCTGATCCGCTATGCCGCGGACCTGACGACGCAGGTGACGGACGGCGTGGATTATGTGAACGGCAAGCACACCGGCGTGGTCGGCGACAACCTGCACGGCGTGATGCTGGTTCCGGAGAACACCCTGACCAACAACGGCACCAAGGGCAACCCCTGCCTGATCGCGGACGTGTTCGGAGATTTCCGCGAGGACCTGCTTCTGCGCACCGCGGACAGCAGCGCGATCCGCATCTACGTCAACACGGAACTGACCCATCACAAGCTGTTCACGCTGATGCACGATACCATGTACCGGGTGGGCATCGCCTGGCAGAACAACTGCTACAACCAGCCCTGCTACACCAGCTTCTATTACGGGAGCGACATGGACTTCGGCGACGTGCTGCCGTGGCTGAAAGCGGAGGATGGCGGCGCGAGTGAGGGCTGAGCTGCGGCCCGGCGGGAGAGGGAGCGGATAGAGCGGCGCAGCCCTGATGCGGAACGAGAGCGCGAAAGGGAAGCGGACAGAGCGGTGCTGCCCCGGCGCGGAACGAGAGCGCGGAGGGGAAGCGGACAGAGTAGTCCTGCCCCGGCGCGGAACGAGAGCGCGGAGAGGAAGCGGACAGCGCAATCCTGCCCCGGCGCGGAACGGAAGCGCATGAGAGGAGCTGCTGAGATACAGGAATGAAACAAGACGGCGCATAGAGCCTGCGGCCGGGTGAGGCCGGGTTCTATGCGCCGTTTTTATGTCCGCCGGCGGCCGCCGGAGAAAACGAACTTGACGAACCGGCCCCGGAGCGTGTATGATAAAAGAAAACGGACGGGGGCGGACGCAATGGACGAAAAATTATATACGATCGAGCTTCATGACGCGCTGGTATCGGGGGACGAATGTCCTTTCTGCTATCTGGAGCGGGACCTGGAGCAGAAAGCCATCGAATTTGTGCTGGGATCTTCCTACATGGAGAGCGATACCAGGGACCAGACGGACCGGAAAGGGTTCTGCAGGCGCCACACGAAGATGATGTACGATTACGGCAACAGCCTGGGCAACGCCTGGATCCTGAAGACCCGGATGAAGCATGTGCGCGAGGGGCTGAAAAAGGAGATGGCCGGGTTCAAGGCGGAACCGGCATCGATGTTCGGCAAATTCCGGAAGAAAGAACCGGAGTCTGGCACTTCCGTGGGCGCGTGGATCCGGAAAGAGGAGAGCCACTGCTACGTCTGCGGGCGGGTGGACGAGACCTACAGGCGGGTCATCGATACGTTCCTCTACCAGGTCAAGAACGAAAAGGATTTCCTGAAGCTGGTAAAAGAGTCCAAGGGCTTCTGCGTCCATCATTTCGCGGATCTGGTGGACGCCTGCGGGCAGGGACTGGGCAAAAAGGAGCAGGATACGGTGTTCCCGATCCTGTTCGAGCAGATGAACCGGGAACTGGACCGGATCCAGGAGGACATCGACTGGCTGATCGAGAAGTACGATTACCTGAACAAGGACAAGGACTGGAAAAATTCCCGGGACGCGGTGCAGCGGACCATGCAGAAGCTGGTGGGCGGCCATCCGGCGGACCCGGTGTTCAGGAGCCAGAAATAAAACGGACGGCCGCGGCAGGTATATTTTTCCTCCCGCTGCCTATACTATCTCCGAAGTACAGACCAGGAGGTAGTGAAAATGGATTGGAAAAGCAGTGAGACGGTGGCGAACCTGATGCGCGCTTTTGCCGGGGAGAGCCAGGCCAGGAACCGCTATACGTTCGCGGCGTCGGTGGCAAGGAAAGAGAAGCTGCCGGTGATCGAGGCGGTGTTTCAGTTTACGGCCGGCCAGGAAAAAGAGCACGCCGAGGTATTCTACGGGTACCTGAACGAGCTGAACGGGCAGTCGGTGGCGGTGGACGGCAGTTATCCGGTCAATCTTTCGGACCGGACGCTGGATCTTCTGCGGGCCGCCGCGGACAACGAGTACGAGGAACACGACGTGGTCTACCGCCGCTTCGGCGACAGGGCCAAAGAAGAGGGCTTTGCGGAGATCGGCAGAGTCTTCCATCAGATCGCGGAGATCGAGAAAGTCCATGGGGACCGGTTCGGGCTTTTCGCGGATCTGTTGGAACGGGACCGGCTGTTTGTCGCGGACGCGGCGACCGGCTGGATGTGTCTGAACTGCGGCTGGATGCTTGAGGGGACCCGGGCTCCGGAGCGCTGTCCGGTGTGCAGTCATGAGCAGGGATATTTTATCAGATTGGAGATGGCGCCGTATACGTCGGCAGGACGGCGCTGAAAGACGGTATGTGGAAATGGATAGCCGCGGCCTGGGCGGGCCTGTGGATCTGCCTGCGTTCCGCCTATGAACGAAGGATCTTTACGACAGAAGAATACGAATTGTGGTCGGAAAAGATAAAAAAAGACCGGACGCTGGTGTTTCTGTCCGACCTGCACGACAACCGGTTCGGACCGGGGCAGCGGCGGCTCCTGGCGGGAATCGCCCGGGTCAGGCCGGACGCAGTGCTGATCGGCGGCGACATGATGGTCGTGAAGAAAAGGGCGGATATCGGGGCCGCCCTGTTTCTCGTGAAGAAGCTGGCGAAGCGCTACCCAGTCTATTACGGGAACGGGAACCATGAGAACCGCATGGACCGGGACCGCGGCCGCTACGGGGACCGGTACGACGTCCTTGTGCGGGAGCTTCGGAAAGCGGGAGTTTTCCATCTGTCGGACGACAGCGCGGAGCTGGGGGAGGATATCCGGATCAGCGGCGTCGATCTGAAAGAAAAATATTATGAGAAATTTTTCCCGGCTGCCCTGACCCCGGATTACATAGAGGAGAGGCTGGGATGCGCGGATGCGGAGCGGTACCAGATCCTGCTGGCGCATACGCCATCGTTTCAGAGCGCCTACGCCCGTTGGGGAGCGGACCTGACGCTGGCGGGGCATTTTCACGGCGGGACCGTATGGCTGCCCGGCCTGGGGGGCCTGATGACGCCGCAGTTTGTTCCTTTTCAGAAAAACTGCGCCGGGCTGCACGGCAAACATGGGAAATACATGATCGTCAGCCGCGGTCTGGGGACCCATTCCGTCAATCTCCGGCTGAACAATCCGTCGGAACTGGTGGTGGTGAAGCTCCATCCGGCGAAAGACAGGATCCGCGAGTGGCCGTCTTTCGGCCGCAGGGCGGAAAACAGCGGGGAGGATCCCGCGCGGCAGGCCCTGCGGAGCGCGGCTGCGGCCTGCGATACGGGGAAAGCACAAAGAGAAGGGCGGGTTACCGATGAGCATTTCTTATAAACTGGACCATTTTGAGGGCCCCCTGGACCTGCTTCTGCATCTGATCGAGAAGAATAAGGTCAGCATTTACGATATCCCTATTGTGACGATCACGCAGCAGTACCTGGAATATGTGAGCCGCATGGAGTCGGAAGACCTGAATGTGGTCAGCGAATTTCTGGTCATGGCGGCGACGCTGATCGATATCAAGTGCCGGATGCTTTTGCCCGTGCCGGAGACGGAGGAGGAAGAGCAGGAGGACCCGCGGGCGGAGCTGGCGGCCCGCCTGCTGGAATATAAAACGTACAAATACATGGCCGCGATCCTGCAGGAGATGGAGCAGGACGCCCAGCGGCACCTTTATAAAGCGCCGACGGTCCCGCGCTCGGTGGCCCGGTATGAACCGCCGGTGGATCTGGACGAGGTGCTCGGCGGGCTGACGCTGGCGAAGCTGCAGCGGATCTTCGATTCGGTGATGAAGCGGCAGGAGGAGCGTGTGGACCCGATCCGCAGCAAGTTCGGCAAGATCAGCCGGGAGGCGGTGAGCCTGGAGCAGACCATCGGCTCCGTGCTGGAATACGCCAGGCGGGAGCGGCGCTTCCGTTTCCGGCAGATGCTGTCGGGGCGGCGGGACCGGGTGGAAGTGGTGGTCACGTTCCTGGCGGTTCTGGAACTGATGAAGCTGGGACGGATCCGCCTGACCCAGGAGGAATTGTTTGACGATATGGAGATCGAGGCCGTCGGTCCGGACGGGGAACTGGGCGAGCTGGACCTGGAGGGACTGGAGGATTTCAGATCATAGAGGGAGCGGATATGGACAGAGAGTGGGAGGAAGAGACCGTGGCGGAACCGGCAGAGGAGCGTGCGCCGGGAGAGGCTGTTCTGGATGAAATCGCGGAGGGACCGGAGCCGGAGGCGACCCTGTATCCGGAGGAAGACTGGGA
>CANQYH010000252.1 GCA_947628025.1 uncultured Lachnospiraceae bacterium
CCTGGTACTGTCCTGTGCCGGAATTGCTGAATATCTTGTGTCCATCGACACTCAGTTCAAAACTTAAACAGTCGCAATGGCTGTGGCCGCCCATATAGGACGGGCCGATTTTGCCGCAATCAAACAAGACAGCACAACTCCCGGAATACAGCTTGAAATAACCTGCTTCCGGAAAATCTGCCTCGTCAATCGATTCATACCCACATAACCTTTTTGCCACTGCCAGCAACTGTTCTTTTCCCTTTGCTACATTGTTTCCTGCGTCATTAAACAGCGGTATCGTATCAAAATCTCTCTCAATATTTTCCATAGCACCTGCCATGGACCTTACGGTAGACAGAAAGCGGTCCGCCTCCTCCCTGTATCCTGCGGAATCCAGGACCCTGTATATCCGGAGGACGTCCTCCAGGATGATCCGGTGGTACATCAGGCTCCGCTCAAAATGGACGCCATCGGGAAGTATCTGTTCATCGATCTGCTTCTTCAGCAAGGCAGAATATTTCAGGAAAACTTCCGTTTCCCCAAACAATACGCTGCAGATCACGGCCGTTTTCAGGTTCTCGAAATAATGGTTTGCAAGAAGAGAGAGCTCCATGTTGTCCAGCAGGAACCGGTACTGCTTGTATATGCTACCCAGGATCTTCCTCTCTGTCTCCGTTCCACGCACTTCCTTTTCCAGGATCTCCAGGCAGATCAGCATATGGGGGATACGCAGGGAAATGGTGTAGGGTTCCATGCTGTCCCCGGCGGCCTGTCCCATCCAGCTCATTATGTATTCCCGCCATTTCCGGAAATATCTTTCATCGCCGGTCTTTCGGTAAGAAACCGCCAGGGGGATCAGGAACTCCAGGTAGTGGAGATTGTAATTCCACAGATGGGATGCTTCCGGTGCCTGCCATTGTTCCCGAATCTCATGAGACTCATGCAAAAGTTCCACCCGGTTCTCCAGCAACGCTTCCGGTCGAAAACGCCGGATATACGCCTCGTCAAAATCCAACTCAGGGATCATGATGCGGATCCGGCGCAATGCCCCAGGGGACGGCCACTCTGCGATTGTTCTTTTTTTCTGCTTTTTCCCAAAAAGCCGCTTTGTTATCTGATGCTTGATCTGCACTGGCCGGAGATACCTGACAGTGTTCCAATACAGCAATACCCTGTTTACCGCATCCATCAGGCTGCCCCTATATTGCCGGATCCTGCCGCGGCGGTCTCCTTATTCCCATAGCGCAGATTCAGTTCTTCCGCCATCTTCTCCGCTGAACTCTGTCGAGAGTACTTCGTACTCATCAGCCTCTGCGCTCTCTCACGATTTTGCATGATCCCATCCATTGAACGATACATCCGATAAAACCCATCCCACAAGGCTTCTTTATCATTGGGACGCACCGCTATACCGAAACCGCTCTCCTCCAGAATCTCCACCGCGTCACCTGCCGCCGCCAAAAGCACCGGGCAGCCCGTTCCCAGGGCTTCATACATCTTGGTTGGGATGCTGTCTTTCAGCCGCTCATTCACAAGCGGTACGAAACTCATTTTGGCATGCCGCAGTACTGTATATATTTTCTCTCCGGGCAGCCGCCCCGGGAAATATACGTTGTCCAAATCTTGTTGCCTGGTATACTGTTTAAGATCTTTCTCCGCAACTCCGTTCCCGAACAACAAAAACTGCACACTCAAGCGTTCTTCTTTCGCTTTCTGAGCGACATATAGGAGCTGCTCCAGCCCCTGCGCCAGTCCCAGATTCCCTACATAAACGCAGGTAAAAATTTCATTCAGGCGAAACTCCTCTACTATCTCAGGCATATCCTGATTCTCCAGGAAATGCGTGTCAAAGCCGTTTGCGATTTCCAGAACCTCTCCGCGGGGATGATATCCCAAAAGTTTCTCTACCTTTCCACTGCTGACAGTTGTCGTCAGATCCGCATGCCACAGCATGAAATCACGGATCCAGGAAAATACCTTGCCGTATACGCTGTCCTTGCTAAAGCTCCCCATCTCCCAGGCGACATCCGGCCAAATATCCCGAACATCATATACGAGCTTGGCCCCTTTGCATTTCGCAATCACCCATCCAAAAGGACTGATCAGAGCAGGCGGACTGGTGGTAATCACGATATCGGCTTTACCCAGTCCCAACGCCACAATAAAAGAAGAAACGCCAAAACTGATGCCATTCAGCATCCGGTTGAGAGTAGATTTATTTTTAACAGGGAGCGCAGGACATAAAATAACATTCTTAGGAACAGCCGCCCCTTTCTCCACCGACGGAGCCAAGATCCTGACTTCATATCCGTATCTGGTGAACACCTCATAAAACGCGCTCATTCTTTTCGCATTGGGTCCGTCTCCCGGGTATCTGTCGCCCATATGGAGAATGATCCTCAATCTTCCAGTATATTTCGCTTTTTCTTTTTTCTCTTTCATTCCGTTCTTGCTTTTCCTTTTTTCGCCTTATGAGGCCTGTTTTACTGCAATTTAAAATCCCCTGCCGGTGTCATTAATACCCTACAGAGGAATTTTTGTATTTTGGTTTTATTTACCATTCATTAAACGGTCCTTTGCAAACATGTTGGCAGTTTTTTGATATGATCGCCTGATTTTTCGATCCGGCTAAATCCGTCGCTTTTCAGTTCTCATTCCGAGTCGCTATCGTCCGGCAAGCAGTTCCATACTCTCTATGTATTGTATTTGTATCAAATTTTGGGGAGCATCCATGCTGCATTACAAAAATGCAAAAATTCTATGATGTAAAAAAAGCAGGAACCAAAGGGAAAATGATTTTACGGAATATTCTCACTGACCATACTTTCCCGCGCGATTCCCGCGCTCGCCTCTTCCCCAAACCCCTCCGTGCTCTCTTTCATAAAGATCACTTTGATCGTCTGCAAAATGATCTCGATATCCAGCATCAGCGAATAATTCTGTATGTACATCAGGTCCAGCTTCAGCTTGTCATACGCCGTCGTATTATACTTCCCATACACCTGCGCGTAGCCGGTCAGCCCGCCTTTCACTTTCATCCGGTACGGGAACTCCGGGATCTCTCTCGTGTACAGCTCCACATGCTCCACTCGCTCCGGCCGCGGTCCCACGATGCTCATGTCGCCTTTCAGGATGTTCAGTATCTGCGGCAGCTCGTCGATCCTCGTCGCCCGGATGATCCTCCCCACCGGCGTGATCCGCGGATCGCGGTCTGTCGCCGGGATCGAATGCCCCTCTTTCTCCGCGTCCACGATCATGCTCCGGAACTTGCAGATGGAGAATACTTTTCCATCTTTCGTGCATCGGTCCTGCCGGAAGAACACCGGCCCGCCGTCGTACATTTTGATCGCGATAGCCGTGACGATAAATACCGGCGACAGGAGGATCAGCGCCGCCAATGACAATACAATGTCCATCAGCCGCTTCACGAACCTCTGGTCAAACGTCAGGCCCACGTTCCGTGACAGCAGCAGCGGCGTATCGAACAGGTGCAACTTCTCTGCGCTCCGCAGCAGGATATCCGAGATCTTCGGCGTCGTGTAGGTCCGCACGGATTTTCCATAGCAGTATTTCAGGAGCAGGTTGCGGATGTGCGAGGGGATATCGCAGATGACCACACCCTCGTATTGGTCGATCTTCCTTTTGATCTCTTCCAGCTCCGCCTGCGCGCTGCCCGCAGATGTTCCGTCCGCATCCGCCTGCTCTACCGAATTCCAGTCCGCGTCTGTGCTGATATGTATCGCCTCTCCCACCACGAATCGGTCGTTTCGGGTGCTCATCTTCCCCATCAGGCTGGCTACCGGATGTTCTCCGTATATTAAAAGGACCCGCCTGGGCGGGTAGAGAATCCGGTATAACCGTGTGCTGATCGTACTCCAGATACAGATGACCATGAACTGGACTGCGGTCATGGCCAGCAGCGGCCCCACATTCAGGAAATGCTTGGTCAGCAATGTGATCTGCAAGTAGATCATGAAATTGGCGCAGAAAGTGGCTAATGTCTGCGAGTAGATCATATTCCTGGTCCGCAGGTAGCCGACCCGCCAGCCGCCGTAGATGATATTGAAGATGACCACCAGGAGCCCGTACACCGCGACCATCAGCCAGTGGCCGGTGCGGTTATAGGGAACATCCATATGCTGGTTATAATAATTCACCCACACGTACCAATAGGCGATCATTTCCAGGGACAGTATGACTACGCCGGTCAAAAATTTGACGATACGTTTATATTGTTCCGCTCCCTTGCACTGCCTCGGTGGTATTGGATCTGACAGAAGATTGCGTTCCTTACCTGTCATCTCTTATCTCCTTGCGTCTCCGTATTTCTGACATATCCTCTTATCGCAATTCTCAAACCGCGGGGTCGCCAAAACAACGATAGGTCGTTGCCTCTGCTCGCCGCTTACGTCATTATCGACCTGAAATCCGTACTTTTTCCCATAATAAAAGCCCACCATTTGGAGGGCATGTCCATTTTCCCTCAAAAAGGTAAGCTTCGCCATCTCTGCGGTTATGCGTAAACCCCAGAGATATTTGCCGTATGAAACAGGCACTATGACCCCATCCCGAAATACGTAGCCTTCAGACTCCCATATTCACCGTCTGGTTTTGTACGGAAAGCAAATTGATTTCATTCAATGGCATTTTACAAAAGAATATGCCGTTTGTCAATAAGTACGGCGGAAAATCCAATGGCAAAATTACCCGAAGAGGCGATAAAACGTCTGTCAGAATGTGATCCGCCCCATTTTCATGCCTGCTCCGTCATGATC
>CANQYH010000253.1 GCA_947628025.1 uncultured Lachnospiraceae bacterium
CACATCCGCCGCACCGGCAAAGCACTTTCTGATCATCGTTTTATTTCCTCCGGCTGTTCTGAGATCGCTGTCTGCGTTCTATCTGGCATAGGAAATGCACGCCTCCTGAAAATCCTGCAGCACCCCCATCAGCTGTTCGTCGGTATACTCGTCGTACGCGCCGGAAATAATGGAATCTCCCAGGGAGGTAGCCAGCGTCCAGTATTCGTTGGGATACTGTCCCTGAGGGACCGACACCGCCAGCTGGTCCGCCAGCGCCGACAGGGCCTCGTCCGCCCGGACCTCCTCGCTCTGCTGGGTGGCCAGATTGGAGGGACCCCATCCCGCCGCGCGATAGCGGGCCAGCTGGACCTCTTCGCCGGACAGGTACCGGGCCAGCTCCAGGCAGGCCTGCATCTTTTTCACGTCCGTCTGCGGTTTGACGCCCAGGAGCTTAAAGCCGCCGAAGCCGCTCATCTGGTAGGTCTTTCCGCCGGTCGTAAATGTGGGAAGCATGGTGCAGGCGTAATTTTCTCCGAACGCTTTCTTCGCGTCCTGGATATCCCAGGTCCCGGCCGCGATCGCCGCCGCGTTGGCCGCCTTGCTGACGGACGAACCGTTATAAAACGCCGGGGACTTGTGCAAAGCGATCAGCGTCTTTAAGGCCGCCAGCCCTTTTTCCGACGCATAGTCCACATTGCAGCCGGTAAACTTACCCGTGTCGTCCGCCTCGTAGGTCAGTGTGCAGCCGGTCCCGAAAAAGAACGCCGTCTGGTACCAGCCGGAATTGATCTCCATGTAGAACCCTTTCCCGCTCCGCTCGCAATCCTGAACGATCGCCTCCAGCGACGTAGGATCCGAGATCACGCTGCTGTCGTAGAACAGGAAGTATCCGTTGTCCGACGTCAGGGGAAAGGCAAATACCAGGTCGCCCATGGAGGCCGCGGCCGACGCTCCCGCGTCGTTCTGCTCCCGGATAAACAATGCGTAATCCCCGGGTATGGGCATCAGCGCCCCCGCAGAGACCAGCCTGGCCAGCTGGTCCTGGGCAAAACCGTAGAGATCGGCGCCTCCCTCCACATCCGTGATCATGTTGTTGGCCGCGTCGCTCTCTCCGACCGGCTCCACCGAGACCGTATAACCGGCAAACTGGGGATGGTCCTCCTGAAAAGCCGCGATCTGCTGCTGGGTAAAAGCGGACACATTCTCCGCCACCCATACGGTGATCCGGCCGGTCCCGTAATCCGCATCCTGGTCCTGCCCGGCGTCCGCACCGCCGCTTCCGCCCGCGCCGCCGGGATTCTCTCCGTTTCCGTTCATATCCGAATCTCCCGCGCCGCTTTCCTGACCGGAAGCCCTGTTTCCGCCGTCTCCCCGTTTCCCGCAGCCAGTCAAAAGCCAGGCCGCCGAAACGGCCGTAAGCGCCGCCAGCAGCCAAAATTTTATCCGCTTCTCTGTCATTTTCTTCATCATCCGCCTCCCAAAACCGTTTTTCTCTCTCCGGATCCGCGCGTTTTCCTGCGCTTACGGATAGATTTCCTCATTTTCTCATTTCTATACGCAGTCGTTATTTTTATTTACATTCCCGATTTTTCATGATATAGTAGGAAAACGGGTTACATAAATTATACAAATGATCATTCAAGGAGGACTTACCGATGAGTAAGGAGATCACTCAAGCTCTGCTGGGGCAGTACAGCCAGTCGTTCCACGCGGATCCCCAAAATCAGACCGCCTGCAACGCCGTCATGACCAACGGATTAAACAAAAGCTGCCGCAATCACACTTCGATCCGGCAGAACGTCCATATGTATTCGCTTTCGTTAAAACAAGGCTCCATCACGAACCAGAAGCAGAGCGGACGCTGCTGGCTGTTCGCCGCCATGAACGTGATGCGCTACCGCATTATCCAGAAATGCAATCTGAAAGATTTCGAATTGTCGCAGAACTATATGCACTTCTGGGATATTCTGGAGAAAGCCAACTGGTTTTTAGAGAATATTCTGGATACGCTGGACGAGCCCACCGGCAGCCGCACGCTGGATTTCCTGCTTTCCTCTCCGATCGGCGACGGCGGACAATGGGACATGATGGCGAACCTGGTCAGCAAATACGGCGTCGTGCCCAAAACGGCCATGCCGGAATCCGCCGGTTCCGAGAGCACCCGCGAAACGAACCGCCTGTTAAATGAACTGCTGCGGGGCGACGCCTGCCAGCTGCGCAAGCTGGCCGCTTCCGGCGCGGACGCCGCAGCCCTGGACGCGGCCAAGACGAACATGGTGGAGGAGGTCTACCGCATCCTCTGCATCAGCCTGGGCGAACCGCCGAAAACCGTGGATTTCGAAGTCCGGGACAAGGACGGCCACTTCATCCAGGACCTCGGCCTGACGCCCCTGGAATTTTTCCGCAAATACGTGGATATGGATCTGCACGACTACATAAGCCTGATCAACGCCCCCACCGCCGACAAGCCGTTCTACCACCGCTACACGGTGAAGATGCTGGGCAACGTCAAGGAGGGCGCGCCGGTCTGCTATATCAATCTTCCGGCAAACGAGCTGAAAGCCGCGGCGATCGCCCAGTTGAAAGACGGCGAACCTGTCTGGTTCGGCTGCGATATGGGCCCCTACGTGGAAAGAGACAGCGGCGTCATGGATCCCGGCATCTTTGATTTCGAAAAGACCCTCCAGATCCGCCTGCCCATGACCAAAGCGGAACGTCTGGATTACGGCCAGAGCCTTATGACCCACGCCATGGTCTTTTTGGGCGTCCACCAGGATCCGGACGGGAAACCGGTCCGCTGGAGAGTGGAAAACAGCTGGGGCGATACGTCCGGCCAAAAAGGCTACTATGTCATGAGCGACGAATGGTTCACCGAATACATGTACCAGGTCGTCGTCAACAAAAAGTACCTGACCGAGGCGCAGCTGGCCATCCTCGATACGGAAACGGTCGTCTTAAAGCCGTGGGATCCGATGGGGTCGCTGGCCTAAGACCGCCTTTTCAGCCTGGATCGCCAGTAAGCATCATGGAATTTTTTGATGCTGTACCTCTCTATAAAAGGCTGACCGGCCACAGACTTAGGCCGGCCAGCCTTTGACTTTATAAACGAAAAGGCAGTTGTATGGACGACCTGAGCAGGGAGTTTAACTGGATTGGATTCTGTGTCAAAAAAATAGATGTGACTAATATCGGTAGTCAGCATGACTTGACTGACCTTCTGACGCCGGTTGGAGAAATTGAAATTGACGAGGTTGATCTTATAATGGAAGACGGCAAATAGAGACAATCCATATCACATGAATTGTCTCTATTTGAATGAACAACTTCTCTTGATTATTCATTCCGTCTGCATCAAATCTCCACCAGCTTGTGGGCCTCGTAGTCGAAATAGCTTCCGTCCAGCATCGGAGCCAGCGTATTCGTATAGAGGATCTCTATCTCGTTCTCCCCGGCTTTCCAGACGCCGCCGTCTCCCTGCCAGCAGTACGGGGCAAAGACCCTGGCGCCGATGCTGGTCCCGTTCACGAGGATCTCCAGGCACTCGTGGCACTGGTCCCCGATATCCAGCCGCAGCCGGAACCGCTCCGGGACCTTTTCCAGAAACATCCCCGTGCGGAAATGGAACGTCCCGCTGTAATAGGGGAAGCCCTCGACAAAATGCAGTCCCAGTCCGGTCTTCTCCGGCATTTCCGTCATCACCGGCCTGCCGTCTGCGTCCCGGCGGACGCCGAAGCTGCCCGTAAGGTACAGCGGATCCCGGACGCCGTCGGAATCTTTCGTCAGCGTCACTTGGATCTCCATCTGATTCGTGCCCCTGCGAATCAGGGAATGGATGCCGCAGAGCCGGTTGTTCTGGTCATTGATCCGCACCGGCCGAAAATCCGCCTCCCGCACCACGCTTCCGTTGATGCTGACGTTCCATTCGCCCGCGACGGCTCCCTGGTCCATCAAAAGCCCCAGATCCTCCGGCAGCGTCTCCATCTCCTCTCCCACTTCAAACTCCGTCCGATACCAGACCGTAAACGGATAGCGGACCGACAATTTTTTAGGGATGCCGAACGAACTGCTGTAACGAATCCGCTCCGCGTCCAGCAGCGGCTGGTCCGCGCACTGCTCGATGAATGGCTTCGCCTGCACCGGATACCAGTTTTCCCGGTCGCCGGACAGCTCGAACCGCTCGAAGCGCAGGATATTGCCGCCGTCGATCCGCACATCCATCGCGTCGGGAAGACGAAGCAGCAGCTCCTCCGCGTCGTTTTGACAGGGGACGATCTCCGCCGCCGGCTCTGTTCCCGTTTCAGGACCCGCTTCTGCCCCGCACGCATCCGCCGCAGCGTTTTCCCTGGCTTCCGCCAAGGTTTCACTCCCGGCAAACCGAAGCAGCCGGCTCTCATACGGTCCCAGAACCACGACGACCGCACTTGCTTCCAGTCCCGGTCTCTTCTTTTCCAGGTTTACGCCCGTTTCCGCCGTCTCGTCCGAATCCGCTTCCGCGCCCTGTCTCCGGCCAGTCCCGCACGCCTCGTTCCCAGATTCCTGCTTCGTATTCTCCTTTTCCGCTCTTACGCCCGCTCCCGTCGTTTCGTCCGAACCCGCTTCCATACTCTGTCTCCGGCCAGTCCCGCACGCGTCATTTCCGCTCTCCGCCGCGTCATTCCTTACGGTCTGCAGCTCCGCGTCCAGGATCCCGCCGTTTTCCAGGGACATCTCGCTGACGGAGCCGTAGCGTTTCTTCCAGTCCAGCCGGACCTCCGTCTTCTC
>CANQYH010000254.1 GCA_947628025.1 uncultured Lachnospiraceae bacterium
TCTGGCCCGGTGGTTCAGTTGGTTAGAACGCCGCCCTGTCACGGCGGAGGTCGTGGGTTCGAGTCCCATCCGGGTCGCTGTCTGATACAGCGGTTTTATATCAGACTTCAGGTTCAATACGGACCGGCGCAGTGTTCTGTGTGCGGTAATAAAGGTTTTGTATTGACCGGCGCGATGATCTGCGCGCCAAAGAGAAAACAAAATATGTGCGCGTAGCTCAGCTGGATAGAGCACTTGGCTACGGACCAAGGTGTCGGGGGTTCGAATCCTCTCGCGCACGTATAAGGGCCCTTGATTTTCAAGGGCTCTTTCCTTTACGTAAAATGAAAACGTGTCCCAAATTCTGCAAAAATAACTTGCAGTTCCGCTGCGGAGCGGTTATAATGAAAGCAGCGAGTTTGTATACAAATAATACAAATCATATCAGAGGAGGATCAAGGAATGGATATTCGTTATTCTGCGAATCAGAGAGATGTGAAGCGTTATACGACGGAGGAGCTGAGAGATGAATTTTTGATTCAGGATCTCTACGCGCCGAACGAAGTGCATGCGGTGTACTCCCATGTGGACCGTATGGTGACGCTGGGGTGTATGCCGACGACGGAGCAGGTTCCCATTGATAAGGGGATTGACTGCTGGAAGAATTTCGGTACCAATTTCTTCCTGGAGCGCCGCGAGATCGGTATTTTCAATATCGGCGGTCCCGGCAAGATCGTGGCAGACGACGAGACATTTTCTCTGGGATATAAGGATTGCCTTTATATCACCAAAGGCACGAAGACCGTGCTGTTCTCCAGCGACGACGCGGAGCATCCGGCGAAATTCTACATGGTCAGCGCTCCGGCCCATACTTCCTACAAAACCACGTTCATTTCTATCCAGGATGCGGCCAAGAGGACTTTGGGCGATCAGGCTACGTCCAACAAGAGGACCATTAACCAGTTCATTCACCCGGATGTGCTGAAAACCTGCCAGCTTTCCATGGGCATGACCGTGCTGGAGCCGGGCAGCATCTGGAATACGATGCCCTGCCACACCCACGAGCGCCGCATGGAAGTCTATATGTATTTTGAGATCCCGGAGGACAATGTGGTCTTCCATCTGATGGGCGAGCCCACGGAGACCCGGCATATCGTGATGAAGAACGAAGAGGCGGTCATCAGCCCGTCCTGGAGTATCCACGCCGGAGCGGGTACCTCCAATTATACGTTCATCTGGGCGATGGGCGGAGAGAATCTGGCGTTCGATGATATGGATAATTTAACGCCGACCGAGCTGAAATAATGAAAGAATGTCCGCGTGCCGAAAACCGTGGGTGCAGGCGGCAGGCGTTTGCGGCGGTTTGCGGATGCGCGCCGGACAAGGAAAAATGAACAGAGAAAAAAGGTTCCGGCTGGGCGGCGGGTCTGTCCAGCCGGAATTTGAATTGCCTGGCGGGAGGGAAAGGCTTTCCGCGCCGGGCATTGCGGAAAAAAGAAACGCTTCGGTCATGGGATACCGTGACCGCGGACAGACGGTATGAGGTGACGAATGGAAGACGCGGCGTTTAAGAATCGGGAAGATATGGTGTATCAGGTCCTGAAGCAGGAGATTCTGGATCTGAAATTAAAGCCGGGACAGTTGATTAAGGAAAATGAGATCTGCGAGCGGTTTTCGGTTTCCAGGACCCCGGTCCGCGACGCTCTGCGCCTTTTGCAGGAACAGGGTTTTGTGGTCACGGTTCCTTACCGCGGGATTTACGTGACATTGTTAAGTCTCAGCAACATCAAGCAGATGATCTATATGCGGGTGGCGGTAGAAACGATGGTCATGCGCGACTTCTCGCGGATCGCGACGCCGATGCTGATGGAGGATGTGTATTATCTGATCCGCAAGCAAAAGGCGCTGATCCAGACCGGCGATTTCAAGCCGGAGCAGTTTTACCGTCTGGACGCGGAGCTGCACGGCTGCTGGTTCGACGCTACGAAGAAAGGGAAGCTGTGGGCTCTTTTGCAGGAGCAGCAGCTTCATTACACCCGGTTTCGTATGCTGGATTTTGTGACGGAGACGGATTTTACACGGATCGTCCATGAGCATGAGAATTTGGTGGAGAAGCTGGAGCAGGGCGATATCGCGGGGATGGAGACGGTCCTAAAGGACCATTTGTATTTCAGTATGAAACGGATGCGCCACCAGATCGATGTGGAGTACCGGGAGTATTTTGAGGAAGAGGACCCGGTAGGAAAGTTTGATATCTGACCGGAGGATGCGACAGTATGGCGTCCGTTTGATCAGGAAGAAGATCTGGCAGGGAAATTTGATATCTGACCGGGCGCTTTCGGATAGCGCTGTTTTGACCAAAGAAACTAGGTAAAAAAATGCAGATAAGGGGAAATGAGGTATGAGTATAAACTGGAAAGCGATCGAGCGGAAGCTGGAACAGGTTCCGGGCTCCGTCGGATTTTATTACCGGGACCTGGAAAGCGGCGGGGAATTTTCCTGGCGGGGCGATGAAAAACTGTACGCGGCCAGCGTGATCAAGACCTATATCATGGCGGCGGCGTTTGCGATGATCGAGCGGGGGGACCTGGATCCGGACCGGATCGTCGTGATGAAAAAAGAATATTATGTGCCGTCGTGCGGCGCGGTAGCCTATATGCACGAGGGACTGGAGGTAACGGTTATGGATCTGATCACATTGATGATCATTTTCAGCGACAATACCGCTACCAATATATTGATCGATCTTTTGGGAATGGAGAGGATCAACGCGGAGGTGCGCGCCATGGGTTATGAGGATCCGTGGCTGCGCCGGAAAATGTATGACTGGGAAAAGGCGCGGCGCGGTATCCAGAATCTGATCACGGCCCGCGGCGTGGGACGGCTGCTGACCGATATTTATGAGGGAAAGACGGTCAGCCCGGTGGCCAGCGCGAAGATGCTGTCGATCCTCAAGGACCAGCAGTATGACAGCAAGATGCCGTTTTATCTGCGGGCATTGGACGACGCGCCGGTCGTGGCCCATAAGACCGGGGAGGATACGGGCATTACCCACGACGTGGGGATCGTGTATGCGGAGAAGCCGTTTGTGGCCTGTTTCTGCGGAAATGAGACGGACACGCCGGCGTTTGAGCGGGTCATGGCGGAGATCACCTATTATCTGTATCTGGAACATTCGCCCGGCGTGCTGGCAAAGGGCGGACTGCGCTGGGAGCATATTTACAGGGAATTTGCGGAGGTGAACTGATTATGAAAGAAACGGATCTGAACCGGGCGGAGGAAGTCCTGGAGCAGATGAAAGGTGTGCTGGAGACGATCGGAGGGGATCTGGATGAGCTGGAACGCCGCCAGCGGGAGCTGGGCGAAGCGCTCCGCGCGATCGGGATACCGCCGGAATCGGACCGGATGAATGGGATCTTTGATGAATACAGCCGGCAGATGCGGTTTGATGCGGAACGTCTGGAGGAGGTTCGGACCATATGGCTGGGCATGATCGGGCAGATCCGAAAAACGCTGACGCTGACGGGCAAATTTGCGAATAAAGAAGAATAAGGAGCGTGGGGCGGTATGAGAATAGCGAAGATCGAGACGGCGGAAGTGAACATTCCGCTGGTAACGCCATTTAAAACGGCGCTGCGCACCGTGGACCATGTCAACGACATCGTGGTGCGGGTCACGACGGACGACGGGGAAGTGGGATACGGCGAAGCGCCGCCCACGGCCGTGATCACCGGAGACACGAAAGGCTCCATCCGCTGCGCCATCGAGGAGTTTATCGCTCCCAGCCTGGCGGGCATGGAGATCGAAAATCTGGACGGCGTCATGCGGAAGCTGCATGGCTGCATCCTGAAAAATACTTCCGCCAAGGCGGCGGTGGATATGGCGGTGTACGACCTGTTTGCGAAGTCCTGCGGAAAACCGCTCTATCGGGTGCTGGGCGGGAACCGAACCGAGATCGAGACGGATCTGACGATCAGCGTCAACGAGATCGGCGAGATGGTCTCCGACAGCCTGAAAGCGGTGGAGCAGGGATTTGATATTCTGAAGATCAAAGTGGGGAAAGAAAGCCTGAAAGATATCGAACGGATCCGCGCGATCCGCGATGCGGTAGGGCCGGATGTGAAGCTGCGCATCGACGCCAACCAGGGGTGGACGGCCAAAGACGCGGTACGCATCATCCGCACGCTGGAAGATATGGGCGTTGAGATGGATCTGGTAGAACAGCCGGTATCCGCGCATGATTTTGAGGGCATGAAATATGTGACCAGCCGGGTGAATACGAAGATCCTGGCGGATGAAAGCGTATTTTCGCCGGAAGACGCGATTCGCCTGATCCAGGAGCGGGCGGCGGATCTGATCAATATCAAACTGATGAAGACCGGCGGCATCTATGAAGCGCTGAAAGTCTGCGCTATCGCGGAGAGCTACGGCGTGGAGTGTATGATCGGCTGTATGCTGGAGAGCAAGATCGCGGTCAGCGCGGCGGCCCATCTGGCGGCGGGCAAGGGCGTGATTAGCAGGGCAGATCTGGACGGACCGTCGCTGTGCCGGATCGATCCGTATGCAGGCGGTCCGGTCTACGAGGGCAGGCGCATCCTCATGAATGAGACGCCTGGTCTGGGGATCACCGGCGTGCCGGGATTTGACGCATAAAGGAGGAAGTTAGTGTGAAAGAAAGTAGAGGAAGGCCGTAAAATGGCGCACTAAGACAAGCTATTGAAAAATAGCCTTTTGAGACAA
>CANQYH010000255.1 GCA_947628025.1 uncultured Lachnospiraceae bacterium
CTTAACCTACCGGCTGGAAAATGAGTACGGCGTCGAGGTGAAGCTGGATAAGCTTCCCTACGAATACATCCGCTGGGTGGAGAATAAGGACGAGGTCGACGTGGAGAAGATCCAGGGCACATCGGACATGAAGCGGATCAAGGACCTGAAAGGGAACCCGCTGCTTTTGTTTGTCAACAGCTGGAGCGTGGGCATGGTCGAGGAACGGAACCCGAAGCTGAAATTAAGCGAGTTCGGCCGGGACTGATCCGTCCGGGAGTCATGTGTCCGGGCGGGAGAACCGCGGCTGCTTTTAGGCGCTCCCGGAAAGGGAAATCCCGGGGGCAGGTCCCGGCATGGTGAGAGATGGGTACCGGATCATCATAAAAAGGAGGCGTTTGGTTATGCAGTATCAACAGGAGATCAGTTCCTACATCGACGCGCATACGCAGGAAATGATCGAAGATATTTTTGCACTCTGCCGCATCAACAGTGAGCGGATGCCGGCGGAGGAAGGGAAGCCCTACGGCGACGGCCCGGCGGAGGCGCTGGCGGAGGCGCTTAGGATCGCGGCGTCCTATGGGTTCGCCGTGAAAAATTATGACAATTATGTGGGGACCGTGGATCTGGGCGGCGGCGAAAGGCAGCTGGATATCCTGGCCCATCTGGATGTGGTACCGGCGGGGGAGGGCTGGCAGGTGACGCAGCCGTTTTCGCCGGTCTTAAAGGAGGGCAAGCTGTTCGGCCGCGGCACCGCCGACGACAAGGGGCCGGCCGTGGCGGCGCTTTACGCCCTGCGCTGCGTGAAAGAGCTGGGGCTCCCGCTGAAGAAGAGCGTCCGTCTGATTTTGGGCTGCGACGAGGAATGCGGCAGCTCCGATATCGAACATTATTACGGGATCGAGAAAGAAGCGCCGATGACTTTTTCGCCGGACGCGGATTTCCCGGTGACGAACATTGAAAAAGGCCGCCTGCCGGGAACGTTTGACGCGGAGTTTGCCGCCAGCGAGGCGCTGCCGCGGCTTAATTCCATGGAAGCGGGCGTGAAGGTGAACGTGGTTCCCGGCAAGGCCTATGCGGTCGTCGAGGGACTTGACAAAGCGGAGATGGAAAAGACCGCCGGAGAGGTCCGGGCGGAGACGGGGATCGCTTTCCTGCTGGAGCCCGTTTCGGCGGACGGCAAGGCGGTAAAGATCACGGCCGTGGGCGAGAATGCTCATGCAGCCAGCCCCCAGACCGGGAATAACGCCCTGACCGGGCTTCTGACCTATCTGCTGCGGCTGCCTCTGGCCCCGTGCCCCCAGCTGACGGCGCTTAAAAATCTCCTGGGGCTGATGCCCCACGGCGACGTGAACGGCCGGGCCATGGGCATTGCTTTGAGCGACGAGATCTCCGGGGAACTGACGCTGGCCTTTACGATGCTGAAAGTGACCGGCAGCCGCCTGGAGGGTATGTTTGACAGCCGCTGCCCGGTCTGCGCGACGAATGAGAACATGCTGAACGTGGCGAAAGCCAATATGGCCGCCGCCGGGATCACGCTGCGCAACGATTCGTTTACGCCGCCCCATCATGTGGACGGGAATTCCCATTTCGTCCGGACGCTTCTGCGCGTGTACGAGGCCTATACCGGCCTGAAAGGCGAGTGCCAGTCCATGGGTGGCGGCACCTACGTCCACGATCTGGAGAACGGCGTGGCGTTCGGCGCGGCCATGCCCGGCGCGGATACCCGGATGCACGGCGCGGACGAGCGGGCGGAGCTGTCCGATCTGGTGACCAGCGCCAAGATCTTCGCGCAGGCGATCATGGAGCTGTGCGCATAAGGACGGACGCAGCCGTATTTTAGGCCGGTCTTTCGGCAGGCGGGCTGGTAGAAGATCGGAGTCCGGCCGTCCTGCCCGTATCCTTTCGCATCGCCCGGTTCAGATCCGGCGGGGCGGGAAAGGAGCGGGCGGGGCAGCCGGATCATTCATATGTACCATGGGGATGTAATCGGGGGTTCCGAAGCCGGACGCCGGGGGCAATGACGGCTTCGAAGAAAGCGGAGGAGGAAACGTTTTGGATCATCCGAGATCAAAATACTGGAAATTGTTTATTTCGACCTTTCAGCTGAGCGCCTGTACCTTTGGCGGCGGGTTCGTGATCATACCGCTGATGCGGAAAAAGTTCGTCGACGAGCTGCATTGGATCGAGGAACAGGAAATGCTGGATCTGACGGCCATCGCTCAGTCTTCGCCGGGGGCCATCGCGGTCAACGCTTCGATCCTGGTAGGGTACCGGGTAGGCGGGCCTCTCGGCGCGCTGATCACGGTGCTGGGGACCGTGCTTCCGCCGTTAGTCATCATTTCCCTGGTCTCCCTGTGCTATACGGCGGTGCGGGACAGCGTGATCGTCAGCATGGTCATGGCGGGGATGCTGGCCGGGGTCGGCGCCGTGATCTGCGACGTGGTGCTGAACATGCTGAAAGGCCTGACGAAGCAGAAGCGGCTGCTGCCATTGGCGGTCCTGGTGCTGTCGTTTGCCGCGGTCCGTTTCTGGGATGTAAATATCATCGTGATCATATTGGTCTGCGGAATGATCGGCGCGGCGGATACGCTGCTGCGCATGAAAAAAGGAGGCGGTGAGGCATGATCTATCTGGAACTTTTCTGGAGCTTTTTCCAGATCGGCCTGTTCAGCATCGGCGGCGGCTACGCGGCGATGCCTTTGATCCAGCGCCAGGCGGTGGACGTGCATCCGTGGCTGACGATGACGCAGTTTACGGATATCATGACCATCGCGGAGATGACGCCGGGGCCGATCGCGATCAATTCCGCTACCTTTGTGGGGATCCGGGTCGCGGGCCTGTCGGGGGCTGTCATAGCGACGCTCGGATGCGTATTTCCCTCCTGCGTGATCGTGCTGACGCTGGCCTACGCGTATTACCATTTTCGGGGACTGGCGCTGGTACAGGGGATCCTGTCGGGGCTGCGCCCCGCGGTCGTGGCGATGATCGCGTCGGCGGGACTGTCCATCGTGTTCATGGCTTTCTTCGGCCAGAGGAGCCTGCCGGCGGAGCTGGCGAATATCGACGTGATCGCGGTGGGGATCTTTATTGCCTGCCTTTTCTGCCTGCGGAAGTGGAAGCTGCACCCCATCGCCGTGATGGCCGGAGCCGGGGCGGCGGGACTGATCCTGTATTCGCTGTTTTAGAGGGCGGCGGGCACAGAAGCAAATAAAAAAGCGCGGGGTCCGGCGGCTCTTGCGCTTTTTCGCGTAAAATGCTATAGTATATCTGTCATACATACTTGTCTGGACAAGGAGGGGAGACTATGGATCAATGGCAGCCGGAAAACGGTATGGCGCTGGCGTCCATGATCGCCGGGATCGTTTCCGTGGCCGCTTCCTGCTGCTGCAGCGGTGGCCTGATCGCCAGCAGCCTGGCGGTGATATTTGCCTGTCTGTCCCGGGGAGACGGCGGGTTTTCGGGCCGGGCGAAGATCGGACTGGGCGCGGGGATCGCCGGGATGTTTTTAGGCGCGGCGGCCGTCCTGATCTGGATCGCCGTGCTCGGGCGTTTCGGCAGCGGCGTGGAGTATTTTTATTCGGTGGGACCTTATTATTGACGGCGGGCCGCGGCGCCGGCGGCGGGCTCCTGCTTTGGCGGCCGCAGCCATGCCGGGTTCCTGAAAAAGGAGATTCTGCGCGGGGCCGGACAGTTTTTCGGTCCGTCCTGCGGCGGACGGAAACGGTTTTTAACAGATCGATGGTTCCGGAGGATCCGGATCAGAGGTGAAAAATGAAAGTGAAAAGAGCGGAATTGAAGCGCGCGGCCAGGAGAGTCCTGCTGGGAAATTACGGAACGATGGCCGCGGCGTATCTGATCTATATAGCGATCGCGGGCGGCGGCATGGCAGTGATGCAGCTGCTTGCGGTCGGGAGGCAGCTGCCGGCGGTCCTCATCGCCCGCGGCCAGACGATGGGGCTGCGTATTTCCGGCGGGACGGTCCTGGCGGCGTTTCTGGCGGAGATTTTGGCCGGGGCCGTGAGCTTTTTGCTGACGGCGGGGATGACCCGGATGTTTTATGAGGTGTGTACCCAGGGAAAGACCCGGATCCGCGTCGTTTTCTGGGCGTTTGTGAACCAGCCCTGGAAGTATGTGCTCGTTTTCCTGTTTTTTGCGGCGGTATCGGCCCTTTGCATGGTCCCGGTGATCGTATTGGCGGCAGCGGCTGCCGTATCGCCCAAAAACGCAGCGTTTGCGGCGCTGTTTATCACGCTGTACCTGCTGGCGTTATGTATCGCGGCGCTCTATGTTTCCCTGGCCTGGAGCCAGTATCTGGTGATCCTGGTGGAGGATCCGCAAAAAGGGATCGTTTCGGCCCTGTGCGAGAGCTGGAGATGGATGCGGGGGAACAAGCTCCGCTATCTGGCGCTCGTGTTTAGCTTTTTCGGCCTGATGCTTCTGGCGGCCGTCAGCTGCGGGATCGGGCTGTTCTGGGTCGTGCCGTATATGGGCTGCACGAATGTATTCTTTTATCTGAGCGTTAAGAGAGGGTATTCCGCGTCATAGGACGAAGCCGGAGCCGCATAGGATGGACCAAAGGGAAAAAGGCGGTTTTGGCGGGTTGAGGATATCGGAATTAAAGCAAAAAGAAGTGATCAATGCGGAGGACTGCAAGCGCCTGGGCTTCGTGGGCGACGTGGATTTC
>CANQYH010000256.1 GCA_947628025.1 uncultured Lachnospiraceae bacterium
CAGCCTGAAAAACGGCCTTCGTTCGTCAGGTTTGGTTGAGGTATGCCATTTTTATGTTTTCATCGATATCAGATCCCCTCAAACCATTGATTTTACGTGGTTTTCTCAATATCTGTCACCAACTTTTAGAGAAGAGCCCAACTTGTCTAATGACCACCGCAGCGAATCCACACTGTAGTGCAGATCCACGTTCTGCATCTCCTGTGTGTCCCTGATAAAGTGATACGCGTCAACCACTACAATCCTGGGAGACTGGGTCTTCAGCGCTTCTTCCAGATATTCGCAGGTATAATCCAGGTGCTGTCCAATGAGCGCGATACTGTATGCATTAAGCCCTGCCATCTCCGAAATAATATTCGCATCCATTCCGAAAACCACATGACTGCTCCCGCAAAAAAGCACATCCACGCTGTTTTCCGGCAAACGGTAGAAATCGTCCATTGTATACTGCGAATGATGTTTCGGGTGCAAAAGCACCTGTGCATTCCAGAAAAGAGCCGCAAATATCACAGAAAAGCACACCGCTTTTACTGTCTGTATAAATACCTGCTTTTTCATCATCTGAGCTATCTTCCTTTGTGCAGGGTCATTAAAACTGCATGTACACAAATGTACTGGCATCATATCCGGGACCGTAAATACCAAAAATCAATATACTAAATATGACGCAGTAGTACAGTCCCCACCGAAATACCAGGTTCTGCTGCCGGATAAAATCCCTTATACTCATCTTTCTCCGCATCAAATCAACTGCGAGCAAAAGGAGAAGTGACACCAGCAGCACACAATAATTCTTCACATCCAGGCCGAGCGAAAGAAACGCCGCCCCGCTGATCCCGGACAGTCCCGGGGACATCATCCTCCTGATTATGCGGAACGCTTCCCTGGCTCCGGTCGCCCGAAAAAATATCCAGGCAAAATCTACCATGACAAATGTAAGTATTCTCTGGAACATGTGATAACTGAAGCAGTCCGTTCTGATCTTCAAAACCCCGGTGACTTTATTCCGCAGCTTTGACAGACAGTCGCCGATAACCTGCAGCCCGCCGTGGATACCCCCCCACACCAAATAGTTCCAGCTTGCTCCATGCCATAATCCGCTCGTTAGAAACACTATCATCAGGTTGCGGTATTTGACCAGATCCCCTTTCCGGTTCCCACCCAGCGGAATATACAAATAATCCCGAAACCAGGAACTTAAGGATATATGCCAGTTACGCCAGAACTCCTTCAGGGACTTGGAAAAATACGGCTGTCGGAAATTCTGGTCCAGCTTAAACCCCAGCACCTGCGCCGCACCGACCGCGATATCCGAGTATCCCGCGAAGTCATAGTATATCTGGAAAGCGTACAGGATCGTGGCAAAGATCAGCAGGTACCCTGGCATGTTCATGCAGTTCCCGTATACTGTGTCTACTACAATGGCGATCCGGTCCGCGATCACCACTTTCTGGAACATTCCCCACAGCATCAGCAGAAATCCGTCTTTCACTCCGTCATAGTCAAATGAGTGCGGTTCCATCTGAGGCAGCAGTTTCTTGGCCCGTCCGATCGGACCGGAACAGAGGGACGGGAAGAACGACGCAAAAGCTGCGTACCGGATAAAATTGTGTTCTGCCTCCATCTCTCCCCGGTACAGATCGATCAGATACGTCGACATCTGCAGGCTATAGAAAGAAATACCGACCGGGGCTATGATGTGGACCGCTCCGCCTACAGTCAGATCTGTATGCAGCAGGCTGCCCACATTCCGGATAACAAAATTAAAATATTTGAAAAAGACAAAAGTTCCCAAAATGACAACCAGGCCGCAGATCAGCGCCCTTATCCGGTGATTTTTCCGATTTTCTATAGCCAGACCGGCCGCATATCCCGCAGCTGTCAGGAACAGCAAAACCAATGCGTATCTCAGACCCCAACATGCATAAAAATAGATATTGCAGACCAGTAACCACAATGTCCGCAGCTTTCTTGGCATACAGTAATAGAGGCCAACGACCACAGGAAAGAATATGATAAAATGAAACGAATTAAACAACATCGCACTCCCTCATTTCTCCGATGGCATTCTCTATTTGTCCTACTTTCCCTTAATCAGATACTTTCTCAGCCTCCCAAACGCCTTCAAACTCCTCTTCAAATCCGCCGGATCCCTGAGCCCCACCGCCAGCCGATGCACAAAATACCCCGGCCGCATGTAATATTTTCTTCTCGCCTCATCGCAGAAATCCACCATCTCCTGCGCCGAAAGCCCCGGCAGCTCCAGCACACAGTTATGGGTGCCATCCTCCTTGCAATAATGGCCATACCCCGCTTTAATATAACCGTTCTCCCTGGCCCAGTCATACGCCTCCGTCCCGGGATAGGGGATCAGCGGAAAGAACTGGGCGGTGTCCGTATTTAGTTTCAACGCCAGCTTCAGCGTATTCTCCATAGTCTCTTTTGTCTCGCCCTTATTACCAACCATGTAACAGGCGTGGATCAGGAGGCCCGCTTTCTTGGCGTTCTTTACATAGCGGTCGATCTGCTCCAGCGTCGTCCCTTTTTTGATATTGTTCAGGATCTGCTGGTTCCCGCTCTCGATACCGGGAATGATCAGGCGGCAGCCCGCCCTCTTCATCGCCTGCATCGTCTCCAGATCCAGGTTCACGCGGGCGTTGCACAGCCATTTCAGCCGCTTGTTTAGCTTCTTCTCAATCAGCAGATTGCAGATATCCATGACCCGCTTTTTATTGGCTGTAAAAGTATCGTCCTCAATCACCACTTCTTTCACGTCCGGAAAATGCTCAGCTATGTATTCAAACTCTCCCACCACGTTTTCCGGAGTACGGAGACGGTATTTGTGTCCATGCATGGTCTGCGGATAGACGCAGAAGTTGCAGCGGCTTGGACATCCCCTGCCTGTAAATATCTGAACCTCCGGATAATGGGCCGCGGCAAAAAAGTAATCCTTATAATTCAGATGCTTATGGATAAATTCCGCCGCGTAAGGGATCGTATCCAGAACCTCGATATATTCTGCATCCGGGTTATGGACGATTTCTCCGTTCTTGCGGTAGGAAATTCCCTTTACACTGGACAGATCCGTCCCGGTCTCAAGCGCTTTCGCCAGATAGTATACGGTGTAATCATATTCTTTCCGGGCTATGCCATCAAGCAACGGTCCTTTCGACAACGTCTCTTCCACCGTTGCAGATGGATGGGTTCCAACCAACAGAACAAATGTCTCTGGATACTTTTCCTTTAATCTCTCACCAAACGCAATATCGCTAGATATAGATGGTGTACTGGTATCCAATACAAAAAGCCCTGTATCCCCAATCTTCTGAGCAATATAATTCAGACTCTGCTGCTCATTCCATTGGTTCGCAGCGGCGTCAAGAAATTCTATTGTGAAGCCTTTTTTTTCGCAATAAGCAGCTGCATAAATCAACCATAAAGGATAATAAAGTGCTCCGCTGCGTGTGACAGCTGGGCTTCTGGACTCCCTGGAAAATTTCCCATATTCTGCCTTAAATGATGGATTAACAAAAAAAATTTTCATAATTATAAACCTCCCAAAAATGAATTTAACTGACTCTGCGTTTTGTAAGGACATATCCCACATATTTGATATAATTAAATATAGATTCCGGCAAACCAAGTTTTTCAATTTTTCGATATAAAATCCAATGCCTTATAAGTCTCGCTTTTAGATTATGGGACAAGGATCCTGGAACTTGCCGATATAAGGAAAGCTCCTTTTGAATTCCATATGCACAAGGAATCTTTTTTAACAAGGCTAACCATGTAGCAGAATCTTCAGCTCCATATTTTAAAATTGGCATCTCAAAATCAGCAAATTTTTTTCGGTCAATCATAACTGTACATGTCCAGATTGCTGTCCGTGTCAGTGCTTGCTGATACGTAATTGTCAATGGCACTTTCACATTCCGATTCAATGGCTTCCCTGCTTCATCTATCAGCGCATAACTTGTATATGTAAATGCACACCCCTTTTCTTTCATGAATAAGCGCTGTTTCTCCAACTTGTTTCCCAGCCAGATATCGTCACTATCTAAAAAAGCAATATACTTTCCCACGGCGTTCTTAATTCCCCGGTTTCTTGCAGCGGCCACTCCTGTATTTCTTTCACTGAATATAGGGACTATCCGTTTATCTTTCTGCGCATACATAGACAATATCTGACGACTACCATCTGAGGATCCATCATCAACCGCTATCAATTCCCAATTTTGATAAGTCTGATTAATTACACTTTGAATCGATTCCCCCAGATATTTTTCAGCATTATATACCGGCATAATGATGCTTATTTTTTCCTGTTCTGTTGCGATTTTTTCGTGTCCCATATTAGAATTACCTATTGTATCCTGATTCCTTTGTCCCAAACTGTGTTATGCCAATGCGAAAGAATCTTTCTCGTAAACTGGCATTTGTCTCGCAATCAAGACTCTCGCACTGCACTCTCCTGCGCTATTGTAGCGCTCACTTCATCCCCAAACCCCTCCGTACTCTCTTTCATAAAGATCACTTTGATCGTCTGCAAAATGATCTCGATATCCAGCATCACCGAATAATTCTGGATGTACATCAGGTCCAGCTTCAGCTTGTCATACGCCGTCGTATTGTACTTCCCGTACACCTGCGCGTAGCCGGTCAGC
>CANQYH010000257.1 GCA_947628025.1 uncultured Lachnospiraceae bacterium
TCCTCGCCGAGGAAAATGATGCGGTCCTCCAGCAGCCGGGAATAGATATCGTAGGAACGCTCCCCGCGGCTGGTGGCCTTTACTACATATGGAACCAAACTCATGGTTAAATCCTCCGTTATCGCCAAATTTATCATCCGGGTCCTGTCCGCGCCGCCAAAAACGGCAAAGCCGCGCGGCCTTTCTCCGGTACGGTGCGGCCCGCTCCGCCGGCTCACCGCCGAAAGAGCCGGCCTCACCGCCGGTCCTCAGAAAAACATACGCTGCCTCAGACCAGCTTCGCCTCAGCTACCACGAAATCGACAGCCTCCTGCACGGCCAGATCCTCTTTCAGCTGCTTTAAGCCGCTCTCGCCCAGCTGCTCTTTTACTTTGTCCGCCTCCATCTTGTAATTGGCGGCCATGGCGGCTACCTCTCTCTCCACGGCGCTGTCTTCCACCTGGATGTTCTCCGCTTTTACGATCTCCTCCAGCACCAGCCGGGTGCGGATCCTCTGCTCCGCCTGGGGATTGAGCTGCTTCTGGAACTCCGCCGCTGTCGTGCCCATGTACTGCAGGTACTGGTCGAACGACAGTCCCTGGCTCTGGAGCCTGCGGGCGTAATCGTTCATCATGCTGCGGCTCTCGCTGTCCAGCATCGGCTCCGGGATATCGATCTGAGCGCCGGCTACCACCTTGGCCACCACGCGGTTCTCATTCTCGGTCGCAGCCTGGCGGGCTTTCGTCTCCGAAAGCTTTGCCCGCAGATCCGCCTTGTATTCGTCCAAGGTCTCAAATTCGGAAACTTCTCCTGCGAACTCATCGTCCAGCTCCGGCAGCTCCTTGACCTTGATCTCTTTGATCTTTACCTTAAACACGGCAGGTTTTCCGGCCAGTTCTTTCGCCTGATAATTCTCCGGGAACGTGACGTTGACCTCGCACTCGTCGCCGATGTTTTTCCCGATCAGCTGCTCCTCGAACGTATCGATGAACGAATGGGAACCAATGGTCAGATTGTAGTCCTCGCCCTTGCCGCCGTCGAACGCCTCGCCGTCCACGAATCCCTCAAAATCGATCACGGCCTGATCGCCGTCGGCTACGGGACGGTCCTCCACGGTCACCAGGCGGGAATTCTGGTCCTGTACTTTTTTAAGCTCCGCTTCGACATCCTCGTCGGTCACTTCGGCCAAGGCTTTCTCCACCTCGACGCCCTTATACTCGCCCAGCGTCACTTCCGGCCTTACGGCGACCGTGGCGGCATAGATGAAGTTCTTGCCTTTCTCCAGCTGCACCACTTCGATCTGCGGATTGGAAACGATCTTCAGACCGCTCTCCCGCATGGCGTCCGGATAAGTCTGATCCAGCACGATATTGGCCGCGTCCTCGTAAAGCACCTCCAGGCCGTATATCTTCTCTACCATCGCCAGCGGCGCTTTGCCTCTGCGGAATCCCGGAACATTGAAACGGTTCTTATTCCTCTCAAAAGCGGTCTTAACGGCCGCTGCAAACTGTTCAGCCGGTACTTCAATGGTCAGCTTCGCCATGTTCTTCTCTAAATTCTCTACCTGTAAACTCATGCTATGGGTTCCTCCTTGAAATATATGTGAATCGCCTTCGCCTGTGGGCGCGTCACTTCAAAGTAGCATTATAGCATAGGTTTTTGGTAAAAACAAGTAGTGTTTCTTTAAGTTTTCCGCCTTGTAGGAGCCGGATTTTCGTGATACCATATAAAAAACGGAACCTTGCTCTTTTTGCGCGGTTTCATACGGAAAAAACGCGCAAAAAAGGTTCCGGCAATGAGACGGACCGTCCCTTACAGCAAGGGCGCGATCCAAAATAAAACAGAAACGGAGGATCTTCATGGAAATCGAACGCAAATATCTGATCGCCGCACCGCCCGCCGGATACCGAAGCTGGCCCTTTCATCAGATCGAACAGGCCTACCTCTGCACCGATCCCACGGTCCGCGTCCGCCGGGAGGACGACGAGTATTATATGACCTATAAGTCCCGCGGACTGCTGGCCCGGGAAGAATACAATCTCCCGCTGACCAAAGAAGCCTATGCCCACCTGCTGGCAAAAGCCGACGGCATCGTCCTGACGAAGAAACGGTATCTCAAGCCGCTGGCGGAAGCCTACGCGGAGGACGCCTGCAGACCGGGAATATCGTCTGCGGAACCTGAAAACGAGGACACGGCAGAAAACAGAGGCGAACCGTCCCAGGAGAACGGCGCGCCCTCTCTCTCCGCCAACCATCCGAACGTCCCCGCAAAATCCGGCGGTTCTCCCGCGGGCGCTTCCGGCGGTTCCGAAATACCGTATGATCCCGAACGCCTTACGATCGAGATGGATGTCTTCGAGGGCGCTTACGAGGGACTGATCCTGGCGGAGGTGGAGTTTCCCACCAAAGAAGCCGCGCTGGCTTTCACTCCCCCGTCCTGGTTCGGGAGGGACGTGACGTTTACCGGCGAATACCAGAACAGCCGCCTGGCACTTTCAAACGAAAAAAGAACGGACCGGCGCTCTCATGAAAAAACGGAGCCATGACCTCCGCCTCATGAAGCGCCTGCAAATGAAACGGATGCCGCGGACCATCTCCGTCCCGCCGTCTGCCGGACGTTTTACACATTGCGAACAGGAGCCGCCGGACGTATTTTCCGGGATCCTCTGTCAGTCTGTAAAATGTCCGGGACGGCCGGGCGGAACACGGTCCGCGGCATCCCATCATGTATCACGCTGTTCTTTTTTTGTTATGTCGTTCTCTGTCTCCGAACGGACCTTACTCCTCGTCGATGCCGTCGAAGTCTTCGAGATCCTCCTCGCTGACCAGCTCGTCATACTCCTGCTCGTCCAAAAGCTCGTCAAACGCGTCAGCGACGATCTCATACTCGTCGTCGTCCTCGATATTGTCCAGTTCCGGTTCTCCGTTCGTTTCCGAATACCGGTACAGATAGACCTCTCCGGTGTCCGCATCCTCCCCCTCGGCCGGCAGAAGCGCGATATAATCTCTTCCGCCCGCCTCAAAGATCGTCAGCACCACACATTCCAGCTCCGTGCCGTCGTCCAGCGTCAGCGTTACTGTCATCTCTTCATTGTCGTTCATCTCGTCGTTCGCCATACTTCCTCCCCGCGGCTTTGAAAGACCGCTTTGTCCTGTACTAAACTGTATACTCTGGCCGCGTAACCTGCCATTTTCCCTGACGGAACCATCGTCCGGACCGGCTCCGCCGCTTTCTGGCAAATTGCGCCGGATCCTGTTCCCTTTTCCAAGCGGTACCGTTCTGCCGCGTCGCATCAAAAGCGGTATCTCCCCGGCTCCCGCCTGCTTCCACTCTAACAGACCACGGCCGGAAACGCAAGGCTTTTTTCCGGAAATCGCAAAATAATCCGCGCGTATGCGGGTTCAGCCCGCCGCTTGCCTCAATCTATCAAACACACCTGCAGACACGGTGAAGCAATCCGTCTAACCGCAGACATGGTGAAGTTCAGCATACCAGAAACGCTTTCCGGCACTATGGGCTGGCCGTCCCGACCGCAGACACAGAAAAAATCCCGCGACTCCGAAAACGCGGCCGAAGAAAGTTCCATCCGCCGCAGGATCTCAGTACTCGATCCCCTCCCTGGCCGAAAGCCCCCGGTCGTAGGGATGCTTCCGCTTGCGGATCTCCGAAACATAGTCCGCCAGCTCCAGCATCGCCTCCGACGGTTCGCGGCCGGTCAGCACGACCTCCAGCCCCTGAGGCCTCCGCCGCAGGCGCTCCAAAAGCCACGCCTCCTCCGCCAGGCCGTACCGGCAGACGGCCATGATCTCATCCAGGACTACCATATCGTACCGCTCCTCCTCCGCTTCCCGCCAGGTCTGCCGCAAAAGCCCGCCGTAATACGCCGCCGCTTCCGCTTTCTGCGCCGCCGTCATCGACCGGTAAAATCCGAACGTCTTCTCACAGGGCTTGACCGTGACGCCCGGAATATGGGAAAGCGCCGCCACCTCGCCGGAATCGTCGGTCTTTAAGAAACGGGCGATCAGGACGCGCTTTCCCCGTCCGGCCGCCCGCACCGCCAGCCCGACGGCCGCGCTGGTCTTGCCTTTTCCGTCTCCGCAATAAATATGGATGCAGCTTTCCATGCCTCTTTTACCTCCCTGTGTTTTCCGCGCCGCCGCGCCCGTTTTTCGCATCCCCCAGATATTCCCGCACGAAGCGGGACGCCTCCTGCTTCTTACCATACCGTTCCAGGGCGTAATACACATGGAGACGCTCTTTCGCCCGCGTCATGGCCACGTAAAACATCCGGCGCTCCTCCTCCAGATCCGCGTCCAGCACCGCTTTCCGGTGGGGCGTGATCCCCTCGTTGGCGTCCAGGATATAAACAATCGGAAATTCCAGCCCCTTGGAACCGTGCATGGTCATCAGCGATACGCCCTCGTGCCGGGAGCGCTGGGCCTGGGCCTGCTCTTTCAGCCGCCTTTTATAATCCTCCATATGGGCGAACCATTCCTCCATGGTCTTGTAGCCCGCCGCGCTCTCCTGCAGCTGGTCCAGCGTCTCCAGAAGCTCCTCCGGTTTCAAGCGGCGGTAGAGGGCGTATTCCCGTAGATAGCCGTCGTAGCCGATGCCTTTGCGGATATAATTGACCGCGG
>CANQYH010000258.1 GCA_947628025.1 uncultured Lachnospiraceae bacterium
AGATGATCCGGCTGGGCAGGGGCTGCCTCGTAAATTCTTTCAAAAAATGCACCGCGTTGGAATCCACGGTCCGCCGGGTCACCAGCCCCGTGTGCAGCCAGGTCCGGTTGTCGATCATCACCTGCTGCAGCTCCTGGGAATTATCCCGGAAATTATGGGGCTTATCCACATGGACGTACACATTGTGCGTATAACCGTCCGGATTTTCCTCCTCCAGACGGTCCAGCACCATCTGGTAGCGCACGGTCTCGTGATTCCGGTCGTAGGCAAAATCGTTCATGCCCACCTGCAGCTGGATCGGCGTATGGTACAGATTCACCAGGCTCCCTTTATTGGGATGGCCGGCCGACATATGCAGGGCCGCAAAACGATCCGCCATCCGCGGGCCCACCAGATACACGCCGTCGCCACCCGCCGAGAAGCCCAGCAGGTAGATGCGGTTGGGATCCGCCCCGTAAAACACGATCAGATTTTCGATCAGCCGGTCATAAAGAGGGTAGGATTCCAGATTCGCGTGGGTATCCCACGTATCCCGGACGCCTCTGGGATTGACATAGATCCCGCTTTTCACGCTGTCTTTGTAATAGATGGCCATGTGAGCCCACTGCTGGTTGTTGATATCCGGAAACGGCGCTCCGCCGCCGCCGTGCAGGGCGATATACACGGGATATCCGCCCTCTCCCGGCTCTCCGATCACCTCCAGGCCGTATTTCATCCTCACGTCCCCGAAAGAAATGCACTGTTCCTCCACTTCTTTCCGGCGTTTCGGATCCTCTCTGAGTTTCTTACAGTGTTCCTCCCAGAGATCCTTCACACATGCCTGCGCCTGCTCGCTGTTCATCATTTTTCTTTTCCGCTCCTTTCAGCGAAGATCCGTATATTCGTCAAACCGCAGTCCGAATCCGAACGCGAATGTATTTTCCTCAAAGAGGTACGGCTTCTCCGGTTCCGGCCCGCAGCTGTTCGAACCGATCCCGTCCTGTTTGTAATCGACGCAGAGAACCGTCATGCCGGAATCCTCCAGCTCATAATCATGGGCTTTCGCGGTCAGTTCCTCCTGGGTATACCGGGACGCATTGAACGCGAACGGCGTCTCCGAGGCCACGGACACACACAGGCCGCCGCCGTACACCTCCATAAAGCTCACATCGCAGTGGCTGCCGTTTTCCTGCGGCCGGATATAATTTTCAAACAGGGTATCCACCGTCTCCTCGAACCGTCCGTGCCAGGCGGCGCGCCGCTTATCCGCGTAGCTCTCCACCGGCCCCAAACCGTCATAGGTCACATGCTCCAGCTCATGGGACAGCATCAGCCGCACTCCGAACCGGGGCAGTCGCGGAAACTTCGGATCCTTACTCACGTCCAGATGCGCGTCGACGCTTCCGTCCCGCCAGATCCGGAACCACGCTTTCACCTCCATGAACCTCTGCATGAAGCGGCAGAGCACGGTGATATCGCTCCGGATATCCACATACGCATCCGCCTGCTCCCATTTCACGGCGCGGGCCCTCACGACCGGCTTGTCGTAATCGACGCTCTGCCACCGCTGCCGGATGTTGCGGTCATTATCCGTCGGCGCTCTCCAGAGGTTCAGCTCCATCGGGCGCTCCAGCACCTGGCGGTTATGGTACGTCATGACGTCAAACAGTCCCGTAAACCGATTGACACGGTAGCGGAAATCCGCGCCCTCCACCGTCAGGAAATGGTCGTCCCCGGCGATCGAGAACTGCTCCGCGGCCGCGGCGCACTCCGTCTCCGCTCCGGTCTGCGGCCTGCGCAAAAGCTCCTCCGCCCTCGCGCAGATCCCGTCCGCCGGAAGCCGCACCTCGTCGAAGCCCAGCTCCGCTCCCGCTTTCAGCAGGCTCCAGTCGTTCTTCAGCAGCCAGATCACCCGCAGATAGCAACGTCCCGTCCGCGGCATTTCTCCGCAGGGAAGTGCGATCGTTCCCTCGGTATGCGGCAAAACCGACGGCAGGTCTTCCGTCCATTCTCCCTGGCTGACAAGCGCTCCGTCCTGCCTCACTTCCCAACGCAGCCTGCAGTAATCCCGCAGGTCCAGAAAATCCATAAAGTTATATACTTTCAGCGTCCCGGACGCCGGATCAAACGATACCACCCTGGCCGGACGCCAGACATTCTTAAATTCCAGAAGTCCCGTATGGGGCCGCCGGTCTGGATATACCAGGCCGTCCATACAGAAATTGCCGTCGTGGGGATACTCTCCATGGTCTCCGCCGTACGCGTATTTCTTCCGCCCGGCTTCGTCGGTCCCTTTATAGACCGCATGGTCGCACCACTCCCATACCATGCCGCCGCAGGCCCCGTCGTAACGCTGGATCACCTGGAAATAATCCTCCAGATTGCCGGGACCGTTGCCCATGGCGTGGCAGTATTCGCAGAGGATCAGCGGGCGCACCGCCGCCACCGCGTATTTATGCCGGGAATTCCCGGAATCGGGATTCGCAAAATAATCGTGCATCTCCTGCAGTCCCGGGTACATGCGGCTGTAGAGATCCAGGTTGGAATAATCATACTTCGATTCGTCGGTCACATGCCATGCGCCCTCGTAATGGGTGACCCTGGTATCATCAAAGGATTTCACCCATGCAAGCGCCGCCTCGATACACTGTCCGTAGGCGCTCTCGTTGCCCATGGACCAGCCGAACACGCAGGGGCGGTTCTTATCGCGCTGCACGCACCGCTTCACACGGTCCACGACCGCAGGCACAAACTGGGGATTGTCGGAGATCCAGGCGACCTCCTCGCCCCATTTCTGCCCGTAGGCCATCTCCGCACCGTGGGTCTCCAGATCCGCCTCGTCCAGCACATAAAAGCCGTATTTATCGCAGAGCCGGTAAAACTGAGGCGCGTTCGGATAATGGCTGCTGCGGATCGCGTTCACATTGTGCTGCTTCATCACCAGCAGATCTTTCTCCATCTGCTCCAGACTGATCGCAAACCCGGTCACCGGATCGCTGTCATGCCGGTTGACGCCGTGCAGCTTGATATTCTGTCCGTTGAAATAGAGAACGGCATCCCTGATCTCCACGCTGCGCACGCCCAGCTCGTCGGCGATCGCCTCGTCCGCCGTCCTGAGAACGATCCGGTACAGGTACGGCGTCTCCGCGCTCCACAGCTTCGCATCCTGAATTGTCAGCGACACACGGTCTGTCCCCTCCGCTTCGCATACCAGACGGCCGTCCACGTCGCAGACCGATACCTGCACCGGGACAGGATCCTTTTTATAGGTCAGGTCCACGGTCACGAGCGCGCTGCCGTCCTCGCAGGGACGGGCCTTGACAAAATAGTCCCAGACGCACTCGCAGGGACGCTTTAGCAGGTACACGTCCCGAAAGATCCCGCTCATGCGGAATTTATCCTGATCCTCCAGATAACTGCCATCGCACCATTTCAGCACCAGGACCGCCAAAAGGTTCTCGCCGTCCCGCAGATACTCCGACACGTCGAATTCGCTGGTGGAATGGGAGACCTGGCTGTAGCCCACGAACTGCCCGTTCAGCCATACGTAAAAGCAGGAATCCACGCCCTCGAAATTCAGATAGGCGCACGGGATCGCTTCGTCCTTTTTCCATTCGAAGACACGGCGGTACGCGCCGCAGGGATTCTCATACGGCACATACGGCGGGTCCAGCGGGAACGGGTACCGCACGTTGGTATACTGGTGGCGGTCATAGCCGTGCATCTGCCAGACCGACGGCACGGGGATAGTGCCCCATCCGCCGCGCGCGTCATAGCTTTCCTCAAAGAAATGGTCTTTCAGATCATAAACGCTGTCATAATAGCGAAACTCCCATTCGCCGTTCAGAGAGAATACCCTCTCCTCACCCGCCGGCCGTTCCAAAGAAGCGTTCGCCGACGGCATATAGTAGGCCCGCTCGGGCATCGTATTCACATGCAGCGTCTGTAAATCTTCAAAATATTTTGGAATAATCACAGTCTTTTTCCTTTCTGGTCCGTCCGCAGTCCCCCCGCCTCGTGGTCACATGATGCGGACCGTAACGATCTCGTAGGGCTTCAGGGCCACGCTGATCTCGTTTCCGCATACGGGCAGCTCGCTCTCGTTCTCCTCCAGTAGGTTGCAGGCATAAGCTTTCGCAAAGGGAGCGTTCACGGTCAGCTTCGCGCGGGTATAGCTGTTCTCCGACTCGTACATGCGGATCACCGTGCCGTTTCCGTCCTCCGCTTTCTTGACTGTCTCGATGATCACGTTGGCGGCGTCCGCTGAAACGAACGAATACTCCCCGCCGGCCGCCGCGCCGTTCACGACCAGAAGCGGCTGGTTCAGCTTGTAGCTCTCCGGCACAGTCCCGGCCGCCTGCCAGCCCTCCGCATGGGGGTACAGCGCGTAGGTAAACACATGCTCCTCCTGGTCCGCCGTCGGGTTGGGCTCGATGCCGGATTTGATCAGACTCAGCCCGATCACGCTGTCCTTGACGGAATGGCCGTACTTGCAGTCGTTTAACAGGCTGACGCCGTAATGTCCCTCCGAAAGGTCCATCCACTTCTGGCCGCAGCTCTCGAAGCGGGCCA
>CANQYH010000259.1 GCA_947628025.1 uncultured Lachnospiraceae bacterium
GAGAGCTGGGGGCGGGAACTGGCGGCCATGGCTTTATATCTTCCTGCGGTGCTGGCCTATGGATTCCTGCTGCAGGCGGTTTTCCGGAGTCCGAGGCTGGTCGAATGCCTGGTTCCGTTTTTGCTGATGGCGGCCCTGGTGTTTTGCCCGGTCTTTATCGATATCGCGCGTATCGTGCCGGAACTGGGATTCCTGGGCAGATTCTTTCCGCCGTTCTATTATCTGAAAGCGTTTTAGAGCGCGGCTGTTTTTATCCATATTCCGTTTTTTGACGAATTGATTTTTGAACGTTCGTGTGCTATAGTAAAAGCTGTTTAAATATGCTCTTTAGGAGGAAAAGAGAATGTTCTGTAAGAATTGCGGTTCAAAGCTGGAAGACGGCGTGCTGTTCTGCCCAAAATGCGGCGCGCCCGTTCCGCAGGCCAATCATAATGAATGGGAAAATGTGCAGCAGAATACGGTAAGGAACGAAACGCCACAGCCGGACTGGAATCAATCGCAGCCGGACTGGAATCAGACGCAGCCGGTGTGGGATCAGCCGGACGATACGGAGATCGGTTCCGCCCCGTCGTCCGCCCCGCAGTTTATACCGCAGCCTGAGATCTGGCAGGAACAGGAGCCGCCCCGCGGACAGAAGCCTGCGAAAGAGAAGAAAGCGAAAAAGGCCAAAAAATCGAAACTGCCGCTTATCATCCTGGGAGTTGCGGCCATAGTCGTCGCGGTAGTGGGAGCCGCGTTCGGCATGGTGATGAACAGCCCGAAAAACGTGCTGCTGAGAGGGGCTTCTAATACATACCAGGCGATCGTCAGCGAGGAGACCGGCGTCGCGGGGTACCTGGGGCTGAAAGATCTGGCAGCGTCCATGGCGGAAAGTAAGATGCGCCATACGCTGAGCGGAGAGATGGACCTGGCGGCTCTGGACATGGGGCTGCCGGAGGGGAACGCGAAAGTGACGGTGACCGTGGATACGGACGCGGGCAAAGAGATTTATCTGAATTCGGAGATCAGCGGCCTGGGACTTAACTGGCAGCTGGCGGAACTGAGCTTCAGCCAGGATACCGGCACCCTGCTGGCGGCGATTCCCCAGCTCTATGACCGGAGCTTTTACCTGGATCTGACGAGGCTGAAAGAGATGGCCGCCAGCGGCGAACTGTTTACGAAGCTGCAGGAGACCTACGGTTTTGAGATGGAAGAGGAGGCGAAGACCGCCATTCAGGACGCTCTTTCCGGGGAAAAGGCGGAAGTGGCGGATTATGTGGAAGCGTATGAGGCTTATTTCGGCGACGTCGCGGGGATACTCAAAAACGGGATCCAGGTGACGAAAGCCGACGCCAGGACTTTTTCGGTGGGCGGCGCGGATACATCCTGCAAAGGCTATGCGGTCACGGTTGCTTCAGCGGATCTTCTGGCGATCCTTGACCGTACGGAGAGTTTCGTGAAAGAAGATATGCTCTCATACATGGAAAGCATCAACGGACTGGCGGTTCAGGGCGCGGATCTGGAAAATACAGTTCATGAGGCTTTCGAGGAGATGAGATCCGAGATCACCGAGGATCTGCAGGTGCTCGCCTACATCGGCCCCCAGAAACGGCTGGCTGCCGTTGCCTGGAAAGGAGATCTGACCGCGGACGGAGAGACGGCCTCGCTGGATCTGACGGTGTGGATGACCGGCGCGAAGAACCCGGCGGACGATATGGGACTGACGATGGCGGTTGCGAACAACGGCAGCACGAGCACGATGAAAATGAGCCGGAAGCTGACGGACACGGACGCTCAGATCATGGATGCGTTGTCTCTGTCTCTCGACGGAGAGGATATCGCGGCGCTAACGAGTTCTCTGGATAAGAACAGCGGCGACTGGAACGTTGCGCTGTCCGGCGCGTCTTCCGTGACGGCCGCGGGCAAACTGCAGGATGTGAAAAAAGGCGAGAGCTTTGCTGTGACGCTCACCGATCTGGAAGCGGAAAGCTCCTATGATTCCTTTGGAATTTTAGAGGGTGAATTCGCGGGAAGTTCCTCCGAAACCGTCAGTTTGGCGGATTACGGCCTCGCGCTGACCTATCGGATCGAGCCGGTCGACGCGCTGAATTCCGGCAGCATCGCTTCCATGGAGAGGCTGGACGTGTTATCCGCCAGCGCGGAGGATTTCCAGGAGGTATCCACCGCGATCCAGAACAATGTGATGGGCCTGGTGATGCAGCTGATGGGAGCGGTCGGGTTCGGCGGATTCTAAGATGAAACGGCGGCCGGAGAGATAGAAAAAATCAAAAGAGAGACTGCTGAGAGCGGCCGTCTTCCGGATCGGATCCGGGAGTACAGGCCGCTTTGCAGTCTCTCTTTGTCTGTCCGTCGGGTGGGGGCGGAAAGCTCCGGACGTCAATATCCGAATACTTCCGCGGCTTTCGCCATATTCTCGCGGATGGATACGCCGAACGGACAGCGCTTTTCGCAGGCCCCGCAGCGGATACATTCGCCTGCGTGGTGGTCCAGGACCGCATAGTGTTCGCGGACGGTTTCCGGGATCTGTCCCTGGTTCTGAGCCAGGTGCAGGAATTTGGTCACGGAAGCGATGTCGATGAATTTGGGGCATGGCTCGCAGTGGCTGCAGTACATGCAGCGGCCGGTCCAGCTAACCCGCGGAAATGCGGCCAGGGCGGCGGCGTAATCTTTTTCTTCGGGCGCGGCGTCGCAGTAGGAGGCGCTTTTTTCAAGCTCCGCTACGGAATGGGCGCCCGGCAGGATCGTGGCGACGGCGGGGCGGGAGAGCGCGTAGGAGATGCACTGATGGACAGTCAGGGACACGCCGGCGATCTGATTGCTGCCCAGCAGTTCTCCGCCGGCAAACGCTTTCATGACCGTGATCCCGACGCCCCGGTTCTGGCACACTTCATAGAGCCGCTGGCGGTCCGGGTCCATATTGGTCAGGTGCTTCTGATAATTGCGGTCGGCCCACATTTCCTCGCAGTCTTCCGTGGCGGGCTGCAGGTCGTAGCAGGGGTTGACCGAGAACATCAGGACCTCGATGCCGCCCTCTGTCACGGCCCGCTCCGCGACCAGGGGGTTATGGCTGGAAAGGCCGATATGGCGGATCCGTCCCTGCTTTTTCAGCTCCCGCGCATAGTCCAGGATCCCGTTTCCGACGATTTCGTCCCAGTCGCTCATGGCGTCGCAGTAGTGGATCATGCCGACGTCCAGATAGTCCGTGTTCAGCAGCGACATCATTTCCTCAAAGCCTTTCTTTACTTCTTCCAGGTTCCTGGTGCGCAGGTACTGGCCGTTCTTCCAGATGGAGCAGATGTGCGACTGGATCATAAATTTTTCCCTGCGGCCCTTTAATGCCTGCCCGACGGCGCGGCGGAGCTGCGGGTCGGAAGCATAGAGATCAAAATAGTTGATGCCGAGACGTTCGGCGGCGTCAAGCATTTTTTGGGCCATCCCGTAATTTTCTTCGGCCATGCCTTCGCAGCCGATCCCGATCACGCTGACGCTGAGCCCGGTGTTCCCTAACGGACGGTATTCCATAGCGGTTCCTCCCTCGATTGGATATCTTATTGAGGGCGGCGTTTAAGGACCGGCCGGTCCCTGAGAGCCGCGCCCTGGATTTATTATAGTTCAAAGAACTGTATCGGGCAATCGTTTTTTGCGGATGTGGCTGCCGAAAAATTAATAATAATGTGTACAAATAATGGAAACTTACCAGCCGAGTTTGTAGAGGGAATTGTTTTGTTTCTATCTGGAAATAAGTGTATAGATTATGAGACAAGCTATTTTACAGATAATGATTTTGAACTAAAACCAGGCAATACATTGGCAAAACAATTTAATTATTATGGCGATACGTCTTATGATAGTTATAAGGTGTTTTTTACCGGAAGAAGAGATAAATAATACAGGAGACGGAAAGGCTTATGTATTTTTGAATCATTTACTAAATTCCTGGCAGTCAATAGGGACAAGCGGTGTATCTACTTTGCCGGACTGTTGACAAGGCTTAACGGATATTCGGAGACGGTTATACGCGAAACCTCCCCCGCCGCGTCGGTACTGCCGCGCCGGGGGAGGCATTGCTTCATGACAATATTATGGTATCAGGCTCTCGTCTCAGGAACGGTCCTGTCCCAAGAGATCAGATCTCGTTGACTTTCCTCTTGATGTAGCTGGTGTGCAGCAGGTGATGCGCTTTCTCGCTGCCGGGCTTGCCCAGGTAGGTTGCGTAGAGCTCCTTGATAGCCGGGTTCTCATGAGACTTGCGGATTGGCATACCTGCATCCGCGTCGTACAGCACTTTCGCGCGCAGGCCGCGGATATCTACAGTGTTGCGCACATAGCCGGGCTGCTGGGGCTGGCCGCCGCCGTTGACGCAGCCGCCGGGGCATCCCATGATCTCGATGAAGTGATAGTTCGCTTCGCCGGATTTCACTTTGTTCAGCAGTTCACGCGCATTGGCCAGACCGGACGCTACGGCTACTTTCACATCCAGGTCGCCGACCTTGTAGGTGGCTTCCTTGATGCCCTGGATGCCGCGGACCTCGGTGAAGTCCAGATG
>CANQYH010000260.1 GCA_947628025.1 uncultured Lachnospiraceae bacterium
TGGGCTTCGTCGGCGACGTGGATTTCGACATATGCGAGGGCAGGATGCTGGCGATCGTCGTGCCGGGACCGGGGAGTTTCTGCGGCTTTCTGGGACGTGAAAAGGAATACGTGATTCCTTTCTGCGACATTTGCCAGGTGGGCGACGATATCATATTGGTGCGCGTGCGGAAAAAAGAAGTGGAAGAAGCCTGCAAATTTTGATTTTTTACCAGAATCTTCTTGCGCGGCGTTCATTTGTACGATAAAATCAGGATAACGCAGCCGAAAAAACGGAACTGTCAGCGTAAAGGAGATAGATCGGATGAAATGCCCCTATTGCAACGATGAAAATACAAAGGTGATCGATTCGCGCCCGGCGGAGGAAAATTCGGCCATCCGCAGGAGGCGGCAGTGCGAGAAATGCGGCAAGCGCTTCACTACCTATGAGAAGCTGGAGACGATGCCGCTGATGGTGATCAAAAAGGACAGCACCCGCGAGGTTTACGACCGTTCCAAGATCGAGGCCGGCGTGCTGCGTTCCTGCCATAAGCGCCCCGTGTCCCCGCAGCAGATCGAGGCCATGATCGACGAGATCGAGACGCAGGTCTTTAATATGGAAGAGAAAGAGGTGGCGGCTTCGGCGATCGGGGAGCTGGTCATGAGCAGGCTCAAAGATCTGGACGAGGTCGCTTATGTCCGCTTCGCGTCGGTCTACCGGGAATTCAAGGACGTGAACACGTTCATGGAAGAGCTGGCCAAATTATTAAAGAAATAGGCGGAAGAGATGCTGGAACGGTTTTATCCCGACGAATGGGTGGAATCCGCTTACGGGATTCCCTATGAAACTTTATACGAGAACGGAATCCGGGGGATCATTTTCGATATTGATAATACCCTGGTGCCCCATGGAGCCCCGGCAGATGAGAGGGCTCTTTCCCTGTTTGCCAGGCTGCACGGCATGGGGATGAAGACCTGCCTGGTCTCGAACAACAAGGAGCCGCGGGTGGAGCCGTTCGCGAGGCAGGTGGATTCGGGCTATATCCACAAGGCCGGAAAACCGGGCGCGGCGGGCTACCGGCGGGCGATGGAGCAGATGGGGACGGATGTCCGTACGACCGTTTTCGTGGGTGACCAGATCTTTACCGACGTTTACGGGGCCAACCGCGCGGGGCTCTATACGTACCTGACGAAGCCCATCGACCCGCGGGAGGAGATCCAGATCGTGTTGAAACGGTATCTGGAAGCAGTGGTGCTGTATTTTTACAAACGGAAACAGAAACGGAAAGGAGTCTGACATGCTGACTGGAAATGCGATGGTCTGCGGCCTGATCGGCAGTCCCGTGGGACATTCCCTGTCGCCGTTTATGCACAATTTTATCGCCTCGGCCATGAATCAGGATTATATCTACGTGCCCTGCGCCGTGGAGTCCGGGGACCTGGAAAAAGCGGTTCAGGGAGCCTATGCACTGGGATTTACCGGGCTGAATGTGACGGTGCCGTACAAAAACCGCGTGATCCCTTATCTGGCGGAGACCGACGGCTCCGCGAAAAGCATCGGGGCGGTGAACACGCTGGTGCGGCAGGAGAACGGCTACAAGGGATATAATACGGACGCGGAGGGACTGTTCCGCGCGATGAACGAGCATGGGCTGGAGATACGCGGACGGGACTGCCTGATCCTGGGCGCGGGGGGCACGGCCAGGACCGCGGCCTATCTGATGGTCCGGGAACGGGCTCGGTCCATTACGATCCTCAACCGCAGTATGGACCACGCCGCGGCGCGGGCAGAGCAGGTGAGAGAGCAGCTCGCCGCCCGCGGAACGGAAACAGGGAGTGCGGAGAAAGAGGAACCGCTGGTTACGGTCCGGACGCTGTCCCTGGAACAATGGGAGGAGCTTCCCGGCGGCGATTATCTGGCGGTCCAGACGACAAACGTGGGGATGTACCCGCGGACGGAGGCGGCCGTGATCGAAGCGGAGGGATTTTACCGGAAGATCTCCCAGGCGGCGGACGTGATCTATACGCCGGCGAAGACCCGTTTTATGGAATTGGCGGAGCGGGCGGGCTGCCGGGTCATGGGCGGACTGGATATGCTGATCTACCAGGGGATCGCCGCTTACGAGCTTTGGAACCCCTCGGTGAAAGTGAGCGCGGAGGTGATCTCCCGGATCCGCGAGGGAATGGAGGAGCGGCTCCATGGGTGAACATATCATACTGATCGGCTTTATGGGCGCGGGAAAGACGACCGTGGGGCGCAGCCTGTCCCGCCGCCTGCAGCGGCAGCTGCTGGATACGGACGCGATGATCGAGGCGCGCGCAGGCATGTCCGTCAGCCGTATCTTTGAGACGGAGGGAGAAGCGTCTTTTCGCAGGACGGAGAGCGAGGTGCTGTCCGGTCTGGCACAGCGGCGCAGTCCCGTGATCGTCTCGACCGGCGGCGGGATGCCGCTGCGGGAGGAGAACCGCAGGATGCTAAGGCAGATGGGGCATGTGGTCTATCTGCGGGTGAAGCCGGAGACCGTCTGCGCCCGCCTGGCCTCGGACACGTCCAGGCCGCTTCTGCAGGGCGGCGACCGGAAAGAGAAGATAAGGGCGCTCTTGGCTGAACGGGGGCCGGTCTACGAGGCGGCGGCCCATATCGCCGTGGATACGGACAGGAAGCGGCCGGATCAGATCGCGGAGGAGATCTTAAAAGCGCTGGACATGAGCGGAACCTGAAGACCGCGGCGGGACTGCGCGGACGCGGGCCGGCGTTTCGCCCCGAAGATACGGAAATTCCCCGCGGGAAACGCGCGGGAAACAGAAAAAACAACGCAAGGAGGCGGATCATTATGAAGATCCTGGTGCTGAACGGCCCGAACCTGAATTTCTTAGGGATCCGGGAAAAGGGGATCTACGGGACGCAGGACTATGCTTATCTGACGTCGATGCTGCAGGAGAAAGCGGAGGCGGAGGGCCATGAGCTGGAGGTGTTCCAGAGCAATTACGAAGGCGCGCTGATCGACAAGCTGCAGGAGGCGTACCATCAAAAGGTGGAGGGCATCATCATCAATCCCGGCGCGTTCACCCATTACAGCTATGCGCTGCGGGACGCGCTGGCTTCCCTGGAGGTTCCCAAGGTCGAGGTGCATATTTCCAATATCCACAAGCGGGAGGAGTTCCGCCATACGTCGGTGACGGCGCCGGTCTGCACCGGGCAGATCACGGGGCTGGGGCTTAAAGGCTATCTGCTGGCGATGGATTATCTGACCGGCAGAGGCTGAGCCGGAGGACGGTTCCGGACGGGCAGGGGCTGAGAGAGGCAGTGCGGCGGGATCGTGTGGTTAAAAAGCCGGGCTGTGACTGTGCAGGCCATAGGAAACGGCGGGTCCTTCCTGCCCCGGCAGGGCGAAGAAATCTGTCCGACTTTGAAAAAAATGGTTGAAAGTATGCGGCATTTAGTATAGAATAAGAGAAACCGCACACGTAACAGAATTTGAAGGAGGAATATCATTTATGATATCAGCAGGTGATTTTAGGAATGGCGTGACATTGGAGATCGACGGGAGCGTATACCAGATTCTGGAGTTCCAGCATGTGAAGCCGGGAAAGGGCGCGGCTTTTGTCCGGACGAAGATCAAGAACGTGATGAGCGGCGGCGTAGTTGAGAGGACGTTCCGCCCGACCGAGAAATTCCCGGCGGCCAGGATCGACCGGGTGGACATGCAGTATCTGTATAAAGACGGCGATTTATACAACTTTATGGATACCAATACGTATGAGCAGGTGGCCCTCAGCCAGGATATGATCGGCGATACGCTGAAGTTCGTCAAAGAGAACGAGATGTGCAAAGTCTGCTCCTATAACGGCAAGGTATTTTCCGTAGAACCGCCGCTGTTTGTGGAACTGGAGATCACGGACACGGAGCCGGGCTTTAAGGGCGATACCGCTACCGGCGCTACCAAACCCGCGGTCGTGGAGACTGGAGCTACGGTGTTTGTTCCGCTGTTTGTGAACACGGGCGACCGGATCAAGATCGACACCCGTACCGGCGAGTATCTGTCCAGAGCATAAGGCTTTTGGGATGAGAAGACGGGGGCTGCTGCAAAATCGGGCTTTCATCTTTCCGCCCCGGCATTTTCGCAAAAACGTTCGCAGGCCGCAGAGGCCGGACGTTTTTGCGGAAGTGCCGGTAAGCAGTTGGGTGCGCCCGCATTTTGCGGCAGTCTTTTTTTCATAGAGGAGAATGGATTGGGTATGAGAAAGAATGACAGACGGAGGCGGCGGGCCGCTATTTATCTTTTGAGTCTGGGCCTGGGGATCGTCCTGCTTTTGTCCGGCTGCGGCGCGGGCGGAGAGACGGCGGAGGAGACGCAGGCAGGAGTGATGGAAACGGCGCAGGCCGCACAGACGCAGGAAACGAGCGGGGCGGCGGGAAGTACGGCGGACGGCAAGACAGGCGCGGCGGAGACACAGGCCGCGGACGGGCAGGAAACGCCGGCAGCCACGTTTACCGCTCCGGACGGTTCCTCTTCCATCGAGCTGCCGGCCGATTGGGTCGTGCTGGA
>CANQYH010000261.1 GCA_947628025.1 uncultured Lachnospiraceae bacterium
CAGCATCGTGCCCCAGGGGCTGGCGACGACGGTTTATGACAATCAGGGCAATGTGATCGCTACCCTGGTGCAGGCCGGTTCCAACCGCGATCCGGCTACCTACGACGAATTTCCCCAGGATCTGATCGACGCGTTTGTGGCGATCGAGGACTCCCGTTTCTGGCAGCACAACGGCATCGACATCCGTTCGATCCTGCGCGCGGTCCGGGGCGTGCTGACCCACAATTCCTCGGACGGCGGCGGAAGCACCATCACACAGCAGCTGATCAAAAACAATGTATTTGACGGCGGCAGAGAAGACAGCATTGGAGAAACACTGGAGAGAAAGTTTCAGGAACAGTTCCTGGCCGTCCAGCTGACGAAAACCATGGACCGCAAGCTGATCCTGACCAACTATTTGAATACGATCAACCTGGGCAATAACTGCCTGGGCGTGAAAGTCGCCGCGAGACGCTATTTTAATAAGGATGTTTCCGACTTGACCCTGTCGGAATGTGCCGTCATCGCAGGCATTACCCAGAACCCTTACCAGCTGAACCCGATCTCCGGACAAAAGAAAAACGCGGAAAAGCGCGAAGTCATTCTCCGGTACATGAAAGAACAGGGGTACATCGACCAGGACGAGTACGACGAGGCCATGGCCGACGACGTATACTCCCGGATCCAGCTGGTGGATTCCAACGCCAAAGATACCTCCACGGTCTACAGTTATTTCGTGGACGAGCTTACCAGCCAGATCCGCGACGATCTGATCAACAAAGCCGGATATACCGCGACCCAGGCCCATAACCTGATGTACAGCGGCGGCCTGCAGGTCATCACGACCCAGGACCCACAGCTCCAGGCCATCGTCGACGAGGAGGTCAATAACCCGGACAACTATCCCTCGGTCCGCTATTCCATCGAGTACCGCCTCTCCGTGACCCACGCAGACGGCACGACGGAGCATTTCAACCACGGCCATATCCGCAACTGGCACCGGCAGGTCCTGGGCGAGACCGATTTCGACGCTCTCTACGACAGCAAAGAGGAGGCCCTGGAGGACATAGAAAATTACAAGAAATACCTGCTGAAAGAGGACGACGAGATCATCGGCGAGTCCGTGTCGTTCGCACTTCAGCCCCAGATCTCGTTCGTCCTGATCGACCAGTCCACGGGAGAGGTGAAAGCTATCAGCGGCGGCCGCGGAGAAAAGACGGTCAACCTGGCATTGAACCGCGCCACCGGCGTGCCGCGACAGCCCGGATCTACCTTTAAAGTCATAACCTCGTTCGCGCCGGCGCTGGACACCTGCGGCAATACCCTGGGCACCGTCTACTATGACGCGCCCTATACGGTGGGCCAAAAGACGTTCCGCAACTGGGGCAGCTGGAACTACCAGGGATATTCCAGCATCCGCGAGGGCATCGTTTATTCGATGAACATCGTCGCGGTCCGCTGCATGATGGAAACGGTCACACCGCAGCTGGGCATCGAATACGCCCAGAATTTCGGCATCACCACCGTGTCGGCCCAGGATTACAACGCTTCCACCGCCCTGGGCGGCATCACCGAGGGCGTCACCAACCTGGAACTGACCGCGGCCTACGCCACCATCGCCAACAGCGGCGTTTACAAGGAACCCATCTTCTACACGAAGATCCTGGACCGCAACGGCAAGGTCCTTTTGGACAATGAACCGGAGACCCGCCGCGTGCTCAAGGATTCCACCGCGTTCCTGCTGACGGATTCCATGAAAGACTCCATGATCTACAGCCGGAAATTCAGCTCCGGCTCCGGACCTACCGCCACCAGCACCAGCGCCCATCTCGACAATATGGCCTGCGCCGGCAAGAGCGGCACCACCTCCGAGAACGTGGACGTCTGGTTCGTCGGCTTCACGCCCTATTATACCGCCGGCGTCTGGGCGGGCTACGACCTGCACCAGACCTTAAAGGGCAACGAGACTTCCTACCATAAGGTGATCTGGAAGAAGATCATGGACCGCATCCACGAGGGGCTGGAAAATCCGGGCTTTACGCCGCCTTATAGCCTGGAGACCGCGCAGATCTGCCGCAAATCCGGCAAGCTGGCGATCCCCGGCGTCTGCGACGCGGATCCCAGAGGCAGCGCGGTCTACACCGAATATTTCGCCAAAGGTACGGTACCGACCGACGTATGCGACGTCCATGTGACGGCCAGCATCTGCACCGAATCCGGGCTTCTGGCGACCGAATTCTGCCCGGAACGTTCCAACCGCGTGTTCATCCGGATACCGGACGGAGAAACCGGCGCTACCGACGACATGCTCTTCGCGATGCCAAGTTCCTGTACGCTCCATACAGAATCCGCCGTCGTACTGCCTCCGGCGATTGAACCCAACCCGGACGCCGGCACTTCAAATGACGACGGAGACGATACGGGAGTTGCCCCGCCGCCATTCTGATTTGCGCCGCAAGATCCGGGGACGCGCCGGACAATGTGCGCTCCGCGGTCCGCATTTCATAAAACGCCTGTAAATCTCAGATTACAAACTAAAACCGGCCGCCGCCGGCAGTCTATCCGGAACCGGATCCCCGCAGTTACGCGCAGATCGATTCCCGGACAAGCTGCCGGCGGCGGCCGGAGTTTGTTTCATGTTCGTAGTTTCCGCGACGCTTCACCCGGCTGCCAAGTGCCGCATTTCCCGTCACCCTTTCATCTTCGGCTTAAAGATCAGAGAGCCCAGGTAGCCGAAGACCAGCGCGCCGGAGATCCCCACCGCGCTGGCCGTAAAGCCGCCCTTAAAGATCCCCAAAAAACCGTCGCTCGCCAGTCCCTCTTTCACGCCTTTCCAGAGCGTATTGCCGAAGCCCAGAAGCGGTACCGTCGCTCCGGCTCCGGCCCATTTGGCGAACGGTTCATACAGCCCCAGGCATCCCAGGACCGTGCCGGTCACGACCAGCGTGACCATGACCCGGCCGGGCATCAGTTTCGTCTTGTCCAACAGGATCTGTACCAGGCCGCAGATGGCGCCTCCCACCAAAAATGCTTTCACATAATCCATATGGTCTCCTCTTTTCCAGTTATTCTTTGTTATTGTCCGCTGACTGTTTCAGCCCCGCTCGATCACTACGCCATGGGCGATACCGGGGATACTCTGGCCCTCGTTAAAGCTGACCGTGGACAACAGCGCTCCCGTAGGCAGAAACAGCACCCGCTTCCATTCACCGGAGCGCAGCCTGGGCAGTATACAGGCGGCCAGCGTCACCGCCGAACATCCGCAGCCGCTGCCTCCGGCATGGGTATCCTGCTTCTCGCTGTCATAGATCTCAATCCCGCAGTCCATATGAATGTCTTTCAGGTCGTGCCCCTCCTGCTTCATCATGTCCAGCAGGATCTTTCTGCCGATCTCTCCCAGGTCCCCCGTGATGATCTTGTCGTAATAGCTCTCGTCCACGCCAAAATCTTCAAAATTCTGCCGGATCGTGTGTACCGCTGCCGGGGCCATGGCCGCTCCCATATTCATCGAATCCTGAGCTCCCAAGTCCACGATCCTGCCGGGCGTCACGCCGGTGATGCGCGGACAGCCTTTCGCCGTCTCTCCGGCCCTGCCTACGACCGCGGCCCCGCATCCGGTCACGGTCCAGGTAGCGGAATAGGGCCGCTGGTTGCCGTAAGCCAGCGGGAAACGAAACTGCTTCTCCGCCGTGGCAAAATGGCTGGAAGCGACCGCCAGGGTCTTATCCGCATACCCGCCGTGTACGGTCATTGCCGCCAGGGTCAGGGCCTCGCCCATGGTCGAACAGGCCCCATAAAGCCCGAACAGCGGGATCTCCAGATCCACGGTCCCGAATGAGGTAGCGATCAGCTGGCCCAGCAGGTCCCCGGCAAACAGATAGCGGATCTCCTTTTTGCGGATCCCGCCCTTTTCCAGCGCCAGGTCCGCGGTCTGCTTCTGCATGGCCGATTCCGCCTGCTCCCAGTTCTCCATTCCAAACATCTCATCCTGTTCCACTACGTCGATGCACCCGCCCAGAGGACCCTCGCCCTCCTTTTTGCCCGCCACGGACGCCGAACTGATGATCACCGGCGGCTCCTCAAACTCAATGCTTGCTTTTCCTCTCTGCATAAGTCCTCCTTTTCCTCTTTTGGACTACTATCCCCGGATTTTGCAAAACTATGCAGCGAAGCGGTCCTCGGAAAGCGGGAGAAAGAGGATGAGAAAAACGGGAAAAACCGGATGAAAAAAACAGGAAAAAACGACTGAAATAACGGGAGATACCGGCTGAAATAACATGGCGGCCGCCGCATAATGACTGCGGCACAATAACCGCCGCGTGTTGGATATAAATTCGATATGGGGGAAATGTCGTGGAAAATCCAATTAACCGTCTTACCGGACAGTAGATTTCTTCACATTTGGGTGGTATAATGTTAATTGTCGAGTGGGCGACTGTTCGGCAAATCGTTAAGGAAAGAATCGAAGATGGTGCAAACGAAAAAGCAATCCTGGCATTTCCAGCAACTGCCCTTTCGTT
>CANQYH010000262.1 GCA_947628025.1 uncultured Lachnospiraceae bacterium
CAGCGCCAGAGCCACGTCCTGCGGCCCCACGCCCGGTCTCGGCACGCCCGTAAGCTTTACGGCGACGACCGGCGGGTATTTCAGATCGTAGGTACGTCCAAGCAGCTGTTTGGCCACTTCTCCGCCGCCCTCGCCGATCCCCATGGTCCCAAGCGCGCCGTAGCGGGTATGGCTGTCTGACCCGAGGATCATCTTACCGCCGCCCGCCATCGTCTCCCGCATGTACTGGTGCAGCACCGCGCGGTACGGCGGCACGAAAATCCCGCCGTATCTCTTCACATTCCCGAGTCCGAATACATGGTCATCCTCGTTGATCGTACCTCCGACAGCGCAGAGCGTGTGATGGCAGTTGGAAAGCACATAGGGAACCGGGAACTGCCGGATCCCGCAGGCGCGCGCCGTCTGCAGGATATTGACATAGTTATTGTCCGGCGACACCAGGGCATCGAACTTCAAACGTAGGTTCTCCATATCATCGCCCTGGTTGTGCGCTTTGAGGATCCGGTAAGCCATGGTGCGGGTGCGGCCTGCCGCTGCGTCAAACCGCAAAGCACATTCGGCCGTTTCTTTTTCTCCGGCCTGCGAAATGGTATTCGCGTTTTTTCGTCCTTCCAAATGACAAACGGCATCTGCCTGTTCCTGCGCTTTGAAACGAAAAATACGATCTGCAGCCTCGCATTCTCCGGGGCCTGCAGTACCATTTTCACTCCCGCGTTCATCGGATCCGAAAACATGTTCCAGTACTTCCCCGTCGCTGCTTAAAAACACGCCGTGTCCGATCAGCTTTACCATACGACCCTCTCCTAATTCCTGATATAAAGCGTTCCTTCCATGATCCGGCGCGCCGTCCTCTGGACCGCCACCGCCGGCAGCACCGTCTCTCCGTCTTTCTCCTCTATATGCGGGACCATGGTCATCACTCCGCTGGGATGACCGATCCGTACGGTCGTCTGCCCCTCTTTCGGAGCGCCCAGTTCCCTGTAAAGCAGCGATCCTTTCAGGAATGCCGCGACGGAGATCGAGCTGGCCGACGTAAGCGGGCACGCCTTATGGCACTTAAACACCGAAATGACCCGCGCGCAGACATCCATTTCATTCTCTGTCACCGTCTGTCCGGCAATATCCGTATAGGCCGACGGTTTTGTGAAAAATCCCACTTTCGGCACCGCCGGGGAATTCTCCACCGCGTCTTGTAAGTCTTTCGCAAAGCCCATCCTGCAGGCCGCCGTCCCGCGGATCTTCTCCAGAAGTTCGCAGACCTGCGCGTTGCCGTTGATCTCGTCGGGCAATTCGGTGCCTTTCATGCCGATGTCCTCGGCCCGCACGAGTACCATGGGATTGGAAACGTCCAGGATCGTCGCCTCAATGGTCCCAAAGCCGGGAATCATAAGCGTATCGACCGCATTGCCGGTCGGCAGGAGCTTTCCGGTCTTGGCCCCGGCGGGATTTAAAAAGCTCACCTGTAGCTCCGCCGCGGTCCCATCCACGCCCGCGATGGAGCAGCTGCCATCCTGCGCGAACGTCCCGGTCTGCGGATCGATCGGCACGGTCACATTAATGTACTTGTCCGTGTTGCGGTTCAGCATCCGCACCGTGGTGACCGGTTCTGTGACCGGCACCATTCCTTCCTCCACCGCAAAAGGCCCTACCGCGGCGGTCATATTGCCGCAGTTGGATTTATAATCCACCTTGCTCTTGCCGACGATGACCTGTCCCACCAGGTATTCCACATCCACGTCCGGCTCCGTACTTTTCCAGACGACAACGATCTTATTGTTGGAGGACACAGTTCCGCCCAGACCGTCGATCTGCTTGGGATCCGGATCGCCCATGGCCTGCAGGAAAATGCTGTCCCACTCCGCGCGGTCCGCCGGAAGATCCTCTTTCCGGAACATGCAGCCCTTGCTCGTACCGCCGCGCATAAACACCGTTCTGAATTTTCTCATGACTGATCTCTGCCTCCGCCGAAATTTTCTTATTTTTATCTCTGCCGATGGTTTCTAAATTTATCTCTCCGCAGGAAGTCTTTTATTTTCCCTCCGCCGATCTTTTCTTAAGTTTATCTCTCCGCCGGAACTTTTTTTATTTACCTCTCCACCGATCATTTCTTAAGTTTATCTCTCCGCCGGAACTTTCTTATTTTTATTTTCCTTTCCGCCGATTATTTTTCAGTTTATCTCTCCGCCGAAACTTTTTTATTTATCCCTCCGCCGATCGTTCCTTAAGTTTATCTCTCCGCCGGCATCTGCCTATACTCACGCAGGGAACGCCCGGAAAAACCGTCTGCCAATCAAGACCGCCCCGGACGTCCCCTGCGCCGCATTTTCCTTATTTCTTTAACCTGTCGATCGTCTCAAGCAGGTAATCCGTGAACTCCGCCGCGCTGGCGCCGTCCACATCCGTGGTGACGACCACTTTCCTCTCGCTGACCGTGCAGATATCCAGCGCCTCGTCGAGGATCGCCTTGCGGTCCGCGTAACCGATATGCGCCATCAGCATACCCGCCGCGCGGATCAACGAGCAGGGATCCGCGTATTCTCCCCGGCCGTGACTCATAAGGAACGGCGCCGTCCCATGGATCGCTTCGAACATCGCGTATTTATTGCCAATATTGGAGGAAGAAGCCGTTCCCAGGCCGCCCTGGTGCTCGGCGGCGACGTCGGTCACGATATCGCCGTACAGGTTCGGCAGAACAATGACCTCGATCCCTTTTCCAAATTCGGGATCCATCATTTTGGCCGCCATCGCGTCCACCAGACGCTCCTGAATCTCGATCTCCGGGTACTCCTCGCCGACCTTGCGGACCGCCTTGATGAAGTTTCCGTCGGCCAGCTTCACGATGTTGGCCTTGGTAACGACCGTCACATTCTTTTTGCCGTTCTTTCTCGCGAACTCGAACGCCGCCCTGGCGATCCGCTCGCTGCCCTGGCTGGTCTGTACTTTAAAATCTACGGCCAGATCGTCGTTGACCTGGATCCCCTTGTTGCCCCAGATGTACTCGCCCTCGATGTTCTCGCGGAAGAACGTCCAGTCGATGCCTTTCTCCGGGATACGGATGGGGCGCACCGCCGCAAACAGCTCCAGGCCGCGGCGCAGGAGGCTGTTGGCGGACACCAGGTTCGGCCACGGTTCGCCGGCTCTCGGCGTGACCATCGGCCCCTTGATCAGCACATTGCACTTTTTGATCTCTTCAAATACATCGTCCGGCAGACTCTGCAGCTTCGCCGCGCGGTTCTCGATCGTCATGCCCTCGATCGTGCGCAGTTCGATCCTGCCGCTCTCGATCTCCGGCGCAAGCAGATCGTTCAGGACACGCAGGGCCTGCTTCATGATGATCGGTCCGATGCCGTCGCCCGGAAGCACGCCGACTACGATCTTGTCCAATTTGTTAAAATCGGTGATCTCCTGATCGGCTTTCATGCGTTCGATCCGTTCAAATTCGGAGCGGATCAGCTCCCCGAATGTTTCCTCCGCGGCGCGGATCGCATTTTCCCGCTCCGCATTCTTATCCTGTACCGTTGTTTCTTTCTCTATGTTCATAACTGACCTCCTGGTGATTTCTGCCGTTCTCCTGCGATTTTCTCTTTGAATACCGGCGTTGGTTCGCTGTAACTTTCCTGCGGCGTTCTTTACTGTTTCCGTCGCTTCCACTGCGTTTTTAAACTGAAACGCTCTTATTTATTCCCGCGGTTTCCATGGAATTCTTCTCCCGCAGCGCGCTTCCTCTTATATCCACGGTCCGCGGGCGGTTCCATTCTTTCACTCCTTGATCACGCCCATCTGTTTCAGCTCGTTCTTCAGATAGCGCAGCTGGCCGCCATTTAAAATGACTTCCGTCTCGCTGGCCGTCAGGTCGATCTTTGCGTGGAACGTGATTCCTTTCGTCTTATCCAGGACCGTAACGGTTCCGGCCGAGATCTGATCGCGGAAGCCGTCGATCTCCAGCATATCCATCTGGTCGATCCTGTCGTAATCCGACGGATCCTCGAAGATCATCGGGACGATGCCGTGATTCACCAGGTTGCCCTTGTGGATACGGGCCATGCTCTTGGCAATGACCGCCTTGACGCCCAGGTACATGGGGTTGATGGCCGCGTGCTCCCGCGACGACCCCTGGCCGTAGTTCTCGCCGCCGACGATGATGCTTTTTCCCAGTTCGCGCGCCCGCTCCGCAAACGTCGGGTCGTAGCGGTGATAGCAGTATTTGCTCATCAGCGGAATGTTGGAGCGCATACTGGAGAATTCCGCGCTGGCCGGCGTGATGTCGTCAGTCGATATATTGTCTACCGTCTTTAGGCTGATCCGACATTCCAGATGCTGTTCGGGGGCTTCCGGGACGGGCAGCGGCGCAATGTTCGGCCCGCGGACGATCTCGACCTTCGCCGCTTCCTCAGCCGGCAGCGGTTTGATGATCATCGAATCGTCGACCGGGTATGTATCCGGCTCCGTGATCCCGGCAAGTACTTCCACATCCGCGCCCATGATGTCC
>CANQYH010000263.1 GCA_947628025.1 uncultured Lachnospiraceae bacterium
CCTGCTCCAGCCCCTTTACCGCCCGATAAAAGTCCTCCGGCAGGTAAGTCCCCTTGATCAGCTTTACTTCATGGAAAAAGGGCATCTGACGGATCAGACGCTCTTCCTCTCCCACCCGCTTTTCGTACTCCTCCGGCGGGTAAATATTCGGATTATAAAAGAATACCGTGATCTCAAAATAGCGGGATAAGTATTCCAGTACATAGCTGCTGCACGGCGCGCAGCAGGCGTGAAGCAGGAGTTTCGGTACCTTTTCCTCCGCGCCGAGGCCGTCCAGCAGCCGGTCCAGTTCTTTCTGATAGTTCCGTTTGTTCATAGTCTCTATAAAAAGTCCCGGATCCGCTTGCTGCGGACCGGATTGCGCAGCTTCCGCAATGCCTTGGCCTCGATCTGACGGATCCGCTCCCTGGTCACGTTAAATTCCTTGCCGACCTCTTCCAGGGTCCTGGGATGCCCGTCCTCCAGGCCGAAGCGCAGCACGATCACCTGCCGCTCCCTCTCTTTCAGATCGCCCAAAAGGGCGTCGATGTGTTCCCGCAGCATCACGGACTCCACATTTCCCTCCGGAGTTACCACATTGTTGTCCGCCACGAAATCGCCCAGGTTGGAATCGTCCTCCTCGCCGATGGGGGTCTCCAGCGAAGCCGGCTCCCTGGCGATCTGCATGATCTCCATGACTTTCTCTTCCGACATCTCCAGCGCTTCCGAAAGCTCCGACACGGACGGCTCATAGCCCAGCTCCAGCGTCAGCTTCCGCTGCATCTTCGACATCTTGTTGATCGTCTCCACCATATGCACCGGTACGCGGATCGTCCTGGCCTGGTCTGCCAGCGCCCGGGTCACGGACTGCCGGATCCACCACGTCGCATATGTACTTAGCTTATATCCTTTCGTATAGTCGAACTTCTCCACGCCCTTGATCAGGCCCAGGTTTCCCTCCTGCACCAGATCCAGGAAACTCATGCCGCGGCCCGTATAACGCTTGGCGATGCTGACTACCAGACGCAGATTGGCCTCGATCAGACGGTCCTTGGCCGCTTCATCTCCGTCCGCCTTGCGCTTCGCCAGCTCCATCTCCTCGTCCGCGTTCAGCAGAGGCACGGTACCGATCTCTTTCAGATACATGCGGACCGGATCCTCGGTGCCGATTCCCTCCAAAAGATCGATGGCGTCCAGATCGATATCTTCCTCGTCGCCGTCTTTCAAAAACTGATCGTCATCGTCGTCCGCAGCCAGAAGCATCTCCACCTCGGCGATCATATTCTCGTCCGCTTCCTGGATCACGTCGACCTCGTGCGTTTCCAGATAAGCGTAGATATGCTCCATCTGCTCGGTGGTGAGATCATCGCCGATAAACGTGTTATTGATCTCCGTCATCCCGACGGAATTGCCTTTCGTTTTAGCGGTCTCCACCAGTTTGTTCAGCTTCTCCAAAAAAATATTTTTGTCCACTCAATGACGCCCTTTCATGTGTGTGATTGGTTCCGTCTGTCTGACCTTTTGTAAAAAGCGGTTCCGCCCGCCTGCGAGTCAGTTGTCATCAACTTATCATTATATAATATCAAAAAACAAATTTCAACCTTTTTTTACAAAACCGGCCACTATTTCGATCCGTTTCGTCAGATTTTCGATGATCACATCGGTCCGCGAACCGCCGAACTCCCCGTCCAGCACCCAATCCACCGGTTCGTCGGAATGGAGCGTCAGCTTCGAGGTCCGAAAACGGTGTACGTATTCATTATATTCCTCTTTCGTGATCATAGAAGAAAGAATCGTCGTCAGCTCGACGGCGGTCTTCGGGGTGCGGATCAGAAGCACCTCGAACATCCCGTCGTCAAGCGCCACATCCTGGGACACCAGCCCTTTGAAACCGCCGACGCTGGTGGTATTGGTCACCATGCCGAACAGAAAATCCTCTTCCATCGAAAACTCGTCCGCCGTTACCTGCATATGGTAGGATTTGATATTGCTCAGGCTCTTCATTCCTTCCAGCACATAGGCCTGGTGGCCCAGCAGATTCTTCTTTTCCTGCGGCGTCATATAGGACACCTCGGTAAACATGCCGAACCCGGCCACATAAACAAAATTCCGTTCGCTGCAGAACTGCCCGATGTCGATCCGGTACGGCGTCCCGGTCATCACATTGACGGCGGCGTCCGTCATGCTCCGCGGGATCTTTAAGCTGGACGCGAAATCATTGGTGGAACCGGCGGGAATATATCCCAGAACCGGCGGCTTTTTCAGACGCATCATGCCGGAGATCGTCTCGCTCAGGGTCCCGTCGCCGCCGCTGCAGACCAGCAGGTCCACCTCGCCGCCGCGGGAAGCCGCGATCTCCATCGCATCCAGCCGCGACTGCGTGACATGCACCTGTACCTCCCATCCGTTTTTTATAAACACATCCACGATCTCCAAAAGATGGTTTTTGATCTTCGTCTTACCGGAAGTAGGATTGGCGATCAATAGCAGTTTTCCCATAATCGGGTCCTCCAATCTCATAATTCTCCATTTATCAGCTTTATATACTTATAAAATGCGCCGGGCAGCGGATATTTTTCCGAAAGTTCACGAGGAGTGGCGAGCAGGCATCCTTCCGGCTCCGCATCCAGTCGCACAACATATCCGGTCATGTGCCATTCCACATGGCTGAAAACATGCGCCGCCTCGCCGGCCGGCCGTATTTCCAGAACATGCCCCGGCCATTTCTGCGCAAGCAGTTCGGAAAGTTCCTCCGGTCCATAGGTTCCATCCAGCCCCGGAAATTCATACATAGAGGCTAAGAGGCCCCGTTCCGGGCGCCTGCGGATCACATAGCGGCCGTCCACAGTAAGCAGCAGGATCGTCCGTGTTTCGACGCGCCGCGGCTTTTTCGGCGCTTTATAGGGGATCCGGTCCCACAGGCCCCGCTTTCCGGCCAGACAGACGGAAAACAGCGGGCAATCGGCGCATCTCGGCCGTCCGCCCGGCACGCAGACCAGCGCTCCCACCTCGATCAGTCCCTGATTGTAGGCGCTGCACCCGGTCACGGGCATTACCGCTTTCAGATCTTCCTCGATCCGGCGCTTCAGCGGCTGGCTGCGGATATCCTCCCCGATGGCCAGCACCCTGGAAAGCACCCGCAGTACGTTTCCGTCCACGGCCGGGAACGGTTTCCCATAGGCGATGGACGCGATGGCCCCGGCGGTGTAGCTGCCGACGCCGGGCAGTTTCAGCAGTTCCTCGTATTCCTCCGGCAGCTTCCCACCGTATTTTTCCATCAAAAGCCGTGCGGCTTTCTGCAGGTTCCTGGCCCGGCTGTAATACCCCAGCCCCTCCCAGAGCTTCAGCAGGCGCTCTTCCGGCGCTTCCGCCAATGCTTTTATGTCCGGCAGCTCTTCCATGAACCGCTGGAAATACGGCTTGACCGCTTCCACCCGGGTCTGCTGCAGCATGATCTCCGAGACCCAGACCCGGTAAGGCGACGGATCCTCCCTCCACGGCAGGATGCGTGCCCTTTTTCGGTACCAGTCTAAGAGAGGTCCCTCCATGGCAGCCAGGCGCTGCCTGCGTTCCAGGGGATGTTCGCCGTCATCCCACACAGGGATACTTTCGTAAAGATCGTTCACTCTGTTCGTTCATGCCGCGTGCATACGGCATGGTCCTTTCTTTCGTATCATTCAGCCGGCTGCCCGCCAAGACTGCGGCCCGCCTGCCGGCGGCCTTTTGACGCTTACAGCCGGTTTTGTGCCATGAAATGCCGCAAAAACGACAAAATGACGCCGTAAGAAGCTTCATACCCCATACGACGCCCCCACAACACAGTCTCTCTGCTTACACGTAACCGTAAATCCCCCGGACGGATACTTCTCCTGATATCACTTTTTCCAACGTCCCGTCGTTTTTTCTGACCAAAAGCCTGCCTTCTTCGTCGATCCCCTCGCAGAGCCCGGACGATTCTTCCGACGGCGACAGAATCCGGACCTCCCGCCCGGCGCTCACCAGACGGCCCATGTATTCCGCCCGCAGTACCGACAGATCGCCGGTTTCCGTAAACGCCTGATAGCAGCGCTCCATCTGTTTCATGACGGCCACGACCAGATCGCACCGCATCCAGCGTTTCCCCGTTTCCAGATACAGGGAAGTCGCCGTGTCCCGGATCTCCTCCGGAAATCCTGACTGATTGACGTTGATCCCGATCCCGACTACGGCGTAATGGATCTGATCCGCCTCCGCGCTCAGCTCGGTCAGGATGCCGACCAGCTTCTTCCCGGAAACGACGATATCGTTGGGCCACTTGATCTGTAGCGGCAGGCCGCATACTTCTTCGATGCCGCCCGCCACCGCCAGCGCCGCCGCCAGCGTAAGCACTGGCGCCTTGTACGGCGGAAGCTGCGGCCGCAGGACGAGACTGAACCAGAGCCCCTCGCCCCTGGGGGAGACCCATCCGCGTCCGCGGCGGCCTTTCCCCCGGGTCTGGCCCCCGGTTCTCCCCCAGGACCCGGTA